>JAJRTI010000752.1 GCA_024278415.1 Planctomycetota bacterium
GACTCCTTCTGCCTCTTCAAGACCGCGCAGACCGATTTCAACAGCGTGAACGCACCCTGCGGCCGGGACCTCGTAGGCGAGTTGGCCGAGGCCTGCGCGAAGCGCGGCCTGGGGCTGTGCCTCTACTATTCGCACGGCCGCGACTGGAAGCACCCGCACGCGCCGAACAACGACGAATGGGGCGGCAACGCGCGGCCCAAGTACGATCCCCCAGAGCCGTCCTATGCGTACGGCGACGACCACAACCTCCAGATCTACCTGGACTTCATGACCGAACAGATCCGGGAGTTGCTCACGCAATACGGCCCCATCGCGGCGATCTGGCTCGACGGCATCGCGGTGCCCCTATCCGGCGACAAGGACCAATTCCGCTGCCAGGAGCTGTACGACCTCATCCACAGCATGCAGCCGCAGGTGCTCGTGTCCTATAAGCAGATGCTCCTCGGCACAGAGGACTTCGCCGCGCCGGAGCACGACGCTGTGCCGGCAGGCGGCAAGCCCGGCGAAATCTGCACGACCATGACGCCCCGGTCGTGGGGCTACCTCGAAGAGGCCCAAGGCCAGCACAAGAGCGCGGACGAAGTCTGGGAGACGATCCGCCAGGCGCGGCAGTCCGGCTTCAACCTGCTGCTCAACACTGGGCCCCTGCCTGATGGCTCGATCGATGCCGACGACGATGCAACGCTGCGAGCAGTTGGTGCGCGGCTGCGGAGTGAAGGATTCCCTGAGTGAGGGAATTGAGGATTGAAGAACAGGAATTGAAAACTGCAAATTGTTCGCGGCGCCCAGACTGGTGGAGACATCAGATGGATTCGGGCGAGTTGTCGGAGAGGTTGCTGAGCTTCGCGGTGCGTATCGGCAAGCTTGTTGATGCTCTGCCGGACAACAGGCTGGGCGGCACGTTGCCGGCCAGTTGATCAGATGCGGCACATCGCCCGGGCCAAACTACGAGGAAGCCTGCGCAGGCGAGAGCCGATCCGATTTCATCCACAAACTGAGCATCGCGCTGAAGGAGCTACGCGAGTCGTTCTTTTGGCTCCGCCTCATCGCGAGGGCCGAGATGCTCGAACAAGACCGGATGAACCCAATCATCGACGAATGCGACCAGCTCTGCCGCATCGTCGCCCAGTCCATCATCACCGCCAAGGCCAACAAAGAAAAGGAACACGCCTCGCGGTCGCAATAGAGCCCACGCAGCGCCCCACTGCTCGCGACGGCACACCCAATTCTCAATGGGCGTAACTACTGCTTTGACGCCCTACAGACAAGCGGTCGGCAGGTCTGGTATTGTTTGTGCGGGCAACATCTCCGTGCCGTAGGCACGTTTGAGAATAGCCCAGCACTTCAGTGCTGGGGATAGGTTCGCCAACAGGTTCTCCCATAGTCCCGTAGGGACGGCTGAACCCGGTCCCGCCGGGCCTCTCAGCCGTCCCTACGGGACTCGCCGCCTTTCTGTTCGGTCACCCAGCGCTGAAGCGCTGGGCTATTCTCGGTCGTCCCTGCGGGACGAATCGGAGATGGAAATCGGTAGTTACGCCCATTTTCAATTTTCAATTCCTGTTCTTCAATCCTCAATCTTCGCCCATAAAGAGGAGCCCCTCCATGAACATCGATCTGTCAAACGTCTTCATGAAGCGCGACTGCGAGTCGCGTTCCATCAGTGCCGAGAATCCCCGCGGCGAGCGCGGCGCGGGCGCGATGGCCGACCCCAAGGGCGAGGGTGCGGCGCGAGAACTCGGCGTAGGCTGGAAGGTCCGGCCGTGCATCACGCTCAAGGCCGGCGAGACCGCGACCCTCATGGACAACGAAGGGCCCGGCGTGATCCGGCACATGTGGTACACGTTCCGGGAGACCCACTACCGGGACGTCATCATTCGCATGTACTGGGACGGCGAGGAGACACCGTCCGTCGAGGCGCCGCTCGGCGACCTGATGTGCAACTCGTGGAAATGCCGGCAAGAGATCCTCGCGGTGCCGATCAACGTGAACCCCAAGGGCGGCATGAACATCTACTTCCCCATGCCGTTCCGCAAGCACGCGAAGATCACGGTCACCAACGACTCGCCCGCGGACCTCGGCGGCTTCTTCTACACGATCAACTACACGATCGAGGCCGTGTGCGACGACGCGCTCTACTTCCACGCGCAGTGGCGCCGCAGCAATCCACTGGAGTACGGCACCGAGTATCTCATGGCCGACGGCATCAAGGGCCAAGGCCAGTACGTGGGCACGTTCATGGCCTGGCAGCAAAACAACGCCGGCTGGTGGGGCGAGGGCGAGATCAAGATGTACACCGACGACGATGGCGAGTCGCCCACCATCTGCGGCACCGGCACGGAGGACTACTTCGGTGGCGCGTGGGGCTTCGGCGCGACGGACTACTCCGCGCCGTACATGGGATTCCAACAAGTCGTGAAGCGATCCGGCGAAGTCGGCGCGCGCATGACGCTCTATCGCTTCCACGTGCTCGATCCCGTCTTCTTCAAGACGAACCTGAAGGTGACCATGCAGGCCCTCGGCTGGCGCAGCGAAGGCCGGTTCCTGCCTCTCCAAGACGACATCTCGTCCGTGGTCTACTACTACCAGACCGAGCCGCACGCGCCCCTGCCTGCGCTGCCGGATCGCAACGGCCGGGAGATCATATAGCACCGAGTATTGCACTCCGGCCAGTCTCCAATCCGCACTTTACTCTATGATTGCGGCGCCGGCCGCCTTTGCCAGAATGGAGCGCGCCTTGTCCACTCAACGCCCGAACATCCTCATCTTCATGACCGACCAGCAGCGCTGGGACGCGGTCGGCTGCAACGGCAACGGGGAGATCAAGACCCCCCACCTCGACCGCATGGCCGGCGAAGGCATCACCTTCGACCGGTTTTTCGTGCAGAACCCGGTTTGCATGCCCAGCCGCGTGAGCATGCTCACGAGCCAATACTGTAGCCGGCTCAACATCTATCGCAACGGCATCCCCGTGCCTGAGGACGCCATCACGCTCCCGCGTCTATTGCGCAACTACGGCTACCACTCGGCCAACATCGGCAAGCTCCACTTCCTGAACCACGCGAACCGCGACCATCGAGACGTCCACCCGGCGTACGGTTTCGACCATCTGGAGATCTCCGACGAGCCCGGCTGCTACGAGGATGCATACCGCGCGTGGGTGCGCAAGATCGCGCCCGACCAACTCGACCACCTCAGCTTGGGCCTGCCGCCGGCGACTGAAGTGTGGCACCGGCACCTGCAAATCAAGGACGGTATCGTGCACCCCGCGGAGCGCTGCCCCAAGTCCGCGCAGGCGTTCCGCGGGCGCAGCGACGTCACGCACACCGCGTTCGTCGCGGATCGCACGATCGAATACACCCGCCA
>JAJRTI010000753.1 GCA_024278415.1 Planctomycetota bacterium
CGCCGGGTGCACTCCGTTTGCCGATCCCGTCGGCCGGCGCCTCGCGTGTCATCGGCCGCGGCCGCCAGAATGGTTCGCTTCCGCCCATTCGTTGTCTATCTGAATTCGTTGGAAGCTATGGCAGACGGCTGAAGTGTTACCTTTGTTCTTAATGCCCCTAATGGCGGCTTTGAGCCTCTGTGGAACTTCGGCATCCGCGAGGAGACGGTCGCGGGGGCGTGTCGACATCGACTATTCCGCACGGCGTCCCGGATTAGTCCGGATTAGCCGGATTAGCCGGATTAGCCGCCATACTCCGCCGGCAACTCCGTAGGCACCGGATTGAACGCGAATACCGCACCGTTCTCGAAGATCACCATGTAGTATCCATCGTGTCGCGGTTGATCATCCCATACGATCGGCTCAATCTTAGTGTCGTCCTGCGGTATTCGGTATGCGTAGCCTGTCCCTTCCTGATTATCCGGCAACAACGGGCACCTGAGGCTATCGTTGGGGGTGTAGATGGCGAGGGCTTCCTCCAAGCTGGACGGATATGCCCCCTCGTGGTCCAGCCCGTAGTTGTCGATAGCGGTGAGGCAGATCCCGAGAACGCCAGCACAGAAAGACGCCGGCGGACGCCGGTCCATGTCATGAACCACCTTTGCCAAAAGCCAAAACAAGAAGTTGCGCGGTGTGCGTGCACTCTTGGCAGGGTATTGCGTATTCCGTATCTCGGATCGCGATCCGAATACGCAATACGCAATACGGAACAGCGAACCTGCCCTCCACGCGCCACGTCTTGCCTCTGATCCATGACAGCCAGACGCCTTGGGTTGCGGGCGAAGCCCGCCTTGTCGTTTATTGCGGGGCTAATTCGCGGCGCGGCACGATCGGATCCTGTGGCCTTGCGGGCTTGGCCTTGGGTCGCCTTCTCCTCAGTTCGGCGTCCATTTGTCCAAAGGCCTTCTGCATCTCGCGCAGGTCATTGCTCACTGCTGCCGGCCGCGCTTGCTCGATGCGGCCCTCAGTGCGCGCGACGGGTTCTACCTTCCCCCATGGCAAGACCTTCGTGGCAACGAACCAGACCTCCGATGTTCCAGGGTCTGTCGTGTTGAGATTGAAATCAGGCCACACGAAACGATGTGGAGCTGCGTCAGGGAGGAGGAGCTGCAAGAGGGTGGAGCCCTTGGGCCCTCGGAGGCTGATCTGGGCAGTTGTCTTGCGCACGGGGCCGTAGCCAGGCAGGGCCCATCCGTACACTTTGCGGATCCATGTCTGCCCGGAAGCCATGGGCACGTGAGAGCGTACGATCCTCAACTCGATGAGCTTGAGCGGGCGCAGTGCGCTCGGGTTTCTGTTTCGCCCGGGATCCTCGATCTCCGACTCATGGGTCACCTGCACGAGTGTGACTCGATCCCCGCAGGCCGGCGCCTTGCCCATCAAGATCTGAAGGCGGTTTGCCATCTGTGCCACGGCAACGGCCCCGACGCGCGCGCCTTGCCCCCTCCCTACGGTCAGAACCTCAGAAGAGGCGCGTGCATCCAGGGCTCCGCTGGCAGCGCTGCCCCTTGGGCCGGACGCGGGGGTGTTCCATTTCCCAGGCGGGCGAGACCAAGCATCCGCCACCACAGACTGCGCCATGAGGTGGATCTCCTCCACCGCCTGCCTAGTACCCCTCTCGTCCGTCATCACACGCCAGACCCATTTGTATGGGAATGCGTTGTAGAGAAAAACGTTCCTCTGAATGGATCCGTCGGGCCGGACCAACTCGACCCAGCTCTTTCGAAGAAGCTTGCTGCATGCGTCCAACCACGGCCGTTGGAAGCGGATCCAAGCCGCCATCCTCTTCTTGTCGGATAGGAGTTCCTTCTCCCTTCCCGCGGCCTTCATCCTGGATATGTACTTCGGGTACCAAGCCGCAAACGACGTGTGCTGGTTTCCAAGCGCGGCCGCTTGGACACGCCACTGCCACAGAGGCCCCGGTGGCTTCGCGCGGCGCACGATCACCACGTCCGTCCGTGACACCGGCGAACCCCACGCCGGCGCCTGTGCGGTTCCCCCTACTCGATGCTCCAGGGCAAGCCCCCTCACCTCTAGAGCAGAAAACTCAGGCACTCCCTCGATCGATACGCGTATCCAGGGGCGGCCAGATGCCGCGCCAGACGCGGCCCCGGTACAAAGCCATGAAACGCACAGAGCACAAGCCAAAGCCGGGCGCGTTCCCATGGGACGGAGCCAAGTCCGATGCATCATGTGCCTTCTCCTCAGTTGTTTCCAACGCGGGTTACCAGCCCTCGCCCCAGTGCAACAGCTCAACTGCCCGTAACACGCCAAGCCGAGGGCTATCTGCGGACATCATCATACACGTTTCATCGCTCTCGATGTTAGTGCCTTAAGCATTCGTAGCCGCGACGAAAAACAAGATGTTGCACACATGGAGCGGACGGCCTTCGCCGTCCGTCGGAATGCGAAGGCATTCCGCTCCCGGGTTGCGGGCGAAGCCCGCCTTGTTGTCGCGTCCCGCAATTCGTATGCCTATCTGAGTAGGTGGGGCTGTGCTTGGAGACCCGCGTCGTGCGATTGGCCAAACGCACTCCCACAACGCCACAGGGGGCGCACGACCGCAAAACGATTGAACGCCGAAGGCGTTCCACAAGAATGTGGGATACGATGCGAGGGTTTCCCAGGGTTGCGCTACGCTTAACCCTGGGCTTTGGGGTATAGCGCCTACGGCGCAGCGACATGAGGCGCCGGACCCCGGGCAGGGGATGCATCCACCGAGGGTCGCGGCAGACAGAATCGGCAGGCATTGCCCAACCTGTGCGCCGGATTGGGTAAACGAACTTGCGGGACGCGACACTAGGAGGGGCTGACTGCGCGCCTCGCCTTCGGTTTCCGCCATGGCTTGCGCGGGGCCAAGGCATGCGGAGATGCTAACCCGCATTTCTCACCAGCCCGGGATAGAACTGTCGGAAAAGCCGCCGTCTGAAAACCTTATCGGCCCAGGCGGACGCGTGGGTTGAGCAACAACCTGCGCGCGTCGAATGGGAGGGGCTGGCCCTTCGGGCGCGCCCAGTCGGGTGCCGCTGCTGCGTTGCCCGAGCACGCCTTAGCACCGTGCGCCTTGCATCGACACCCGCCTGGACTCGTGAGAAATGCGGGCTAACGCACCTCGGCGTATGGGGTCAAGGCAAGAATGGGTGGCTGCCCCCTTTGCCCCTTGTCTCCGAACTGTCATTCTGAACGACGTGAAGAATCTCCTGCCCGCGAAGAGGCCCCTTCGCGCCGCCTGTCCTGAGCGAAGCCGCGGGGCTCAGAGTGACAGGCCAGTGACGTTTTGATAGCAAATGAGCCACATGCGGACAATCAAGGTTCCAGTCGGGCAGAACAGTGTCCCGGCGCCCATTCCCTTGTCGCATCCTATCGAGTAGGCTGTGTGCTTGACTCAACCAGAGGGAGCTGACCATGACGACCCGCCTCCAACTGATTGCACTGCTGCTGGCGCCTGGCTGGGTGCTGCCGGCCGCGACCTCGCAGAATATCTGCCCCAATCCCGGTTTCGAGGAGGCCAGCAAGGCCAACTTGCCGCTGCACTGGGAGGGCTCGCCCAAGTACACCGCGTGGAGCGACGAGTCCCCGCACTCGGGCAAGCGCTGTGCAAAAGTGTTCTCCGAGGGCGGCCCGACCGTGGGGTGGACGTCCGCGCCCATCCCCGTGCGCGGAGGCGACTGGCAACTGTCGTTCAAGGCCTGGGCCAAGACCGAAAAGGTCGCCGGCGCCAACGGCGCATACATGGTGCTCTATACACTCGGCGCGGACCAGAAGCGCAACGGCCAGACCTGCGCGATCCCCATCGGCGGAGCCGGCAACGAGGTCCACACGTCCGGCTGGACGCGCTACGACGCGTGCAGCGGCGCGCTGCCGGCGAACGTGAAGTTCGTGCGCGTGAACCTGCGGCTCTACCACGCGGCCGGGACCGCGTGGTTCGACGACGTGCAGGTGAGCGAGTTCAAGCTCCGGCCCATCACCCGGCCGCGGCCCATTCGCCGGCAGATCGACGTTGTGATCGACGGCAAGCCGGCCTGCGCGATTGTACCGAGCCGCGACGGCCGCGACCTTGCGCGGGCGATTCAGGCGCGCATCCGGGAGGCGACCGGGACGACGGTCCCCATCGTCGACGCCGCGTCGCTCGATCTGGAGCGTGAGCCGCGGGATCTGATCCTGCTGGGCAATTTGGCCACGAGCCCCGCGGTCGAGTACATGTACATTCGTTACTACACGTACGAGGATCGCTACTTCCCAGGCGCGGGCGGGCACGTGCTGCGGCCGCTGTACGACCCGCTGGGGAGCGGCCGCAACTTCATGGTTGTGGGCGCATCGGACGCGGCCGGCCTCAAGGCAGGCGTAGACGCGCTCATGGGTGAGATCGCCAAGTACGCCCAACCGGGGGGACTCGTGCTCAAGACCGAACTGGCCGTGAAGACCGGCGCAGGCTACCGCGGCATCGCCGCGTTCCCATGGCGCACGTCGCCACCGACGCGGGAGATGGGGCCGGCCGCGAGTTACTTGAAATCCGGGGACAAAAAGTTTGCTCAGGCGTATCGGGACTATGTGCTCAAGAAGTGGCTCGTACCCGACGACCGGCTCATCACCAGCTCGACGCACCTCTTCTGGCGCAGCATGTCGTGCTCGTGGGACGTGATGGACTCGTGCGGCGTGTTCAGCGACGCGGAGCGGCTCGCGCTCACGAACCAACTGCTCAAGATCATGCGCTCGAACCAGGGCCGGGGCTACGGGGGCAATGCCCGCGGCCTGCGCAGCCGCGAGAACCACGCGATCCGCGCGGCCCGCGGCTTCTACTTTGGCTGGCGCCACTTCCGCAAATACTACCGCGCGAACCTTGGCCCGGAGTTGGACGACTGGCGCAACCACATGCGCGGTTTCTGGGAGTCGCCCTTCGCCAGCTCCCGCTCGTACGAAGACAGCCTGTCGCAGCACGCGTTCGCCGGCAGCCTGGGCCACACGCTCCACACCGCGTTCTGCCAACCCGAATGGGCGCGGGAATTCCTGCACAGCGGCCGCATGCGCCGCATGGGCGAGCGGTGCATCGCGGTGTGCAACAACATGGGCCGCGTCGTGAACCAAGGCGACACGTCCGCGGGCGACTACCCGGCCGAGGTGTTCGCCATGCTCGCGTATTACTACCGCGACGGCCGCTACGCGTTCATGCTTCGCAAGCGCGGCGGGGCCGGGTCGTCTACCGACGAGCCGTACCAAGGCTACGATATCGGCGTCGAGCCCATCGAGCCCGTCGACCACGTGGGCGTGCACGTCGTGCCGGCCGACGCGTACTACTACAAGTACGGTCTCTACACCCACCTCGAGACGCGGCCCCCCATCGAGCGCTGCTTCGACAAGCTCACGTTCCGCGCCGGTTGGGACGCGGCTGACGACTACCTGATGATCGACGGCGTCGCCGGCGGCAGCCACTCGTACGACGACGTGAACACCATCGGCGAGTACTCCGCGAACGGCCGCAAGTGGCTCTGCCAACCGGACAAGTTCAACGGCCCGACCATGAACTACCACAACGCGCTCACGGTCGCGCGCGACGGCTTCGGCATGGACGGCGTGCCGCCTTGCGCGGAGCTGGTCGACGCCGCGCAGGGCCGGGCGTTCGGGTACACCGCGACGCGCCTGAGCCACTACAACGGCATCGACTGGACTCGGCGCATCTTTTGGCTGCGCAATCAGTGCTTCTTCGTTGTAGACGAGGCCAAGGCGTCCGAGGCCGGCGACTACTCGCTCGTGCTGCGTTGGCGCGGGCTCGGCAAACCGCAGTTCAAACCCGGTTGCTACGCGGCCGCGCAGGATGACAAGCCCAAGGCGACCGTCCACTTCGCCGCGGGCACGCTGCTCAACGCGATCACGAAGGACACCGGCAAGGTCTGCAAGGTGCTCGCGGGCTACGACGCGATGTTCTATCGCAGCGACCGCGTGGGCGACTTCGTCGAGTGCACGCTCAACGTGCGCCGGCCCGGCGCGTACGAGGCGCGCGTCTCGACGCTCGACTACACCGGCCGCGGCATCGTCCAAGTGACGTTCGACGGCAAGCCGCTCGGCGAGCCGGTCGATGTGTTCCGTGCGGGAGAGCCGCGGCGCCGCGTCACGACGCTCGGCCGGCTCAAGATCGACAAGGCGGGCAAGTACGTTGTCCGATTCGAGGTCGTGGGCAAGAACCCGCGCTCGACGAATTACAACTTCGCAATCGGCTCGTTCGAATTGCACGACGCCAAGCAGCTTCGGCAGCAGCAGGCGCGGCGGGAGAACCGCTTCTTCCTCAAGTTCCCCAAGGACGTGGCCGCGACGTTCGAGGTGGACCGGGAGGTGCTCGGGCCGGCCGTGCTGTGGGCGCCACACGCGGACAAGGCGTTGAACATCGTCGAACAGTCTCAAGTGCGCAAGATGGAGCCCGGGGACCGCGTCTGCTTCCAGAACCTCTTCTACGCGACGACTGGCGAACAGGCCAAGTCCTTCGAGCTGGCGAGAATCAGCGATCGCGCGGCGCTCGTGCGCACGAAGTCCGGCGTCGCTCTCGTTGGGTTCGGCGACGCCGTGACGCTGGGAGGGCTGGCGGTCGCGGCCGACTGCTTCTGGATCGAGCCGAGCCGAGTGATTCTCGTTGGCGGCCGCCGGCTCGACCTCGACGGCCGCCGGCTCGCGGCCATCCATGGGCACGTGATTGAGACCGAGATCGCGGACGCGGACTCGCGGCGGCGATTGGCGAAGCTGCTCGAAGCGGAATGGCGGCGGCTCTCATCCCCGCGCGTGTCGCGGGCGGCCGGCGCACCGTGGGCAAAGTTGCCGACGCTGCGCCAGGCCTGGCGCGCGGACGCGCCCGGCTCGCCGCTCGACCTCGTGGTGCGGAACGCGGCCACGCGGCCCACGTTCATCGTGTCCGACCGCGTCGGCCGCGTCTCGGAAATCGACGCGAACGGTAAGACCGTCGCGAGCTTCGCCACCGGCGCGGCAGCGCACACCGTCGACGCGGCAGACCTCGACGGCGACGGCCAAGACGAAGTGCTCGTGGGCTCGGACGACGAGCACATCTACGCGCTGGGCGGCGATCTGAAGCTGCGATGGAAATACAAAGTCCCGTTCATGCGCAAGGAGCAGCCATGGATGTGGTGGACGCTCTACGCGTCGAAGGTGCGCCGCGTGGCTGCGGCCGACATCACCGGCGACGGCCGGCCGGAAGTGCTCGCGGGCGTGGGGAACATGCGCTTCCACGTGCTCACCGCGGACGGCAAGCCGCTGTGGCATTTCCGCACGGATCACGGCACGCCCACCACGATCCTCGCCGCGGACATCTTCGGCGAAGGCAAGCGCCGGCCCATCGTGGGCATGGGCCTGTCCGCGTCGAACGGGAACTGCCGCGTGCTCGATGACAAAGGCAAGCTGCTCGCCACGTACTACAACGGCTCCTGGTGCTCCACGCTCAAGGCCATCGCTGTGTGCGACCTGAACCGCGACGGCAAGAACACGTTGCTCTGCGGCAACAACCGCGGCAATCTGCGCGCGTACCCGGCCACCGGGCCGAGCCAGCGCGTGCAGCGCGAGCCGACGTGGATACACAACCTGGCCGGCGCGGTGCGGTCCATCGCGCCGCTGCCAGGGCGGGATGGCGAAGAGGGCATCGCGGTCGTGGGCGGGGACAGCGGCACGCTCTGCGCGTTCCGCGAGAGCGGCGAGCGCGCCTGGGCCACTCCGCTCAGCAGTGCGATCGTGAAGGCTGGCGCGCTGGGCACGGGCGTATTTGCCGCGTGCAAGGACGGGAAGGTGTTCGTGCTCGATCGGCAGGGCAACATCAGACGCTGGTTTGACTGCCGCGAGCCGACCGTCGACGCGGCCGCGCTCCCCAGTGGGGCCGGGCTGGCCATCGCCACCACGCGATCCGTGTGGCTGACCAAGTAGCGCCCCGGCTCACGGCCGCGAGCGGCTGCTTCGAACTCAAGCTACCGCTCCAACGCCAGCCGCCCTGCGTTGCACACCTACCAGATTGGGCCCTCCGCACCGGCTCTGGCGGCTACAGGAGCGCGGCGGTAGAAACTCGCTCTGAAAAAGCTGCGCGTTGCGCGTGCACTTTCCCCCGGCTCGTGCGCAAGTGCCAAGGAAGACGTGGTTTCGGATGTGGAGCGCCGCGGCCATGAGTTGCTGACCTTTGCGCGTCGCGCGGGCACTTCTCAAAGGTGACCTTAGCCCACGGATGGCAGGGCGGACCCACGGATCAGAACAGAAAAATACATCCGTGGGTCCGCCTTGCCATCCGTGGGACGCTGAATTTGGTTGCGGCCGAAAGCCGCGATAGGAGCATTGCCAACTATTCAAGCCAGCTCGCGATGGGAAGCCCCGATATCCGCTCAAAATGCGCGGTATTGTTGGTAACTACCGTGAGCCCGTGGGCAAGAGCTACGGATGCTATGAGCAGATCAATGTCACCTATGATCCTGCCGCGCCCGCGCAAATCAGCCTTCAATCTGCCGAATTCCTCTGCGGCGCGGCCGTCAATCGGCAGCACTTGCGGCGCAGGTGGCGCCAGAAACGCACGTATTCGTTGCAGGTTCCTCTGCGGCTGGCTCGAGTTGTAGGCGCCAAAACAAAGTTCCGCTTCTGTCAGAATACAGATCGAGAGGTTTTGTAACACTTCAGCCGATTGCAACAGCCGTTGGCCCCATGAACGTGCGCGAGTTCAATGGACAGCGTTTCCGCTTGACGCAACGCTGTTTGGAAGCCCAACGGGCTTCCGGCTTCTAGCCCAGGGTTGCGGCCGCAG
>JAJRTI010000754.1 GCA_024278415.1 Planctomycetota bacterium
CGCTGTTCCGTATTGCGTATTGCGTATTCGGATCGCGATTCGAGATACGGAATACGCAATACGGAATACCCTGCCAAGAGTGCGCGCACACCACGCAACATCTTGTTTTCCATACCAGTTCCGGATGGCTAAGGCACTAAAATGCCAGCCCATGGCTTCGGCTACTCATGCAAGACCGAATCGACCAAGCCTACGCCATGATGTCGCCCTGCGTGGTCTGCCCGCGTGAGTGCCGGGTGGACCGCGCGGCTGGGGAGACCGGCTTTTGCGGCATCGCCGCGAACCCGCTCGTCTCGTCGGCCGGGCCGCACTTCGGCGAGGAGCCTCCGCTTGTGGGCTACGGCGGGTCGGGCACGATCTTTTTTGCCGGCTGCAACCTGGGCTGCGTGTTCTGCCAGAACCACGACATCAGCCACGGCCGCGCCGGCACGGCGGCCACGGTCGACGCGATCGCGGACCTCATGCTGCGGCTCGAAGCCCGCGGGTGCCACAACGTCAACTTCGTCACGCCCACGCACGTAATGCCGCACGTGCTCGACGCGGTCGTGCGCGCGCGTGACAGGGGGCTGCAAGTCCCCATCGTGTACAACAGCGGCGGATACGAGCGCCTCGACGCGTTGAAGCTCCTCGATGGCGTCGTGGACATCTACATGCCGGACGCGAAGTACGCGGACGCGACCATGGCTGAGCAGTACTCGCAGGCGCCCGACTACCCGGACGTGATGCGGGCGGCGCTCAAAGAGATGCACCGACAGGTCGGCGATCTGGAGATCGTGGACGGCGTCGCGGTGCGCGGGCTGCTCGTGCGGCACTTGGTCATGCCCAACAACGTCGCCGGCAGCCGCGAGATCATCGACTTGCTCGCGGACGAAGTCTCGCCCCACACGTACGTGAACGTGATGGAGCAGTACCGCCCGGTCTTCCATGCCGACGAACACCCCGCCATCGCGCGGCGTCCCACGCACGCGGAGTTCATGGACGCGTACCGCCACGCACAGCAGCGGGGCCTGCGGATCGCGCGATGAGAGGGACGGAGCAGAGGGCCAGTAGCCGCCCGCCGTACGGCGCGACGGGATCTGTCAGATTTGAAGTTTTCTTGCGTTCGCCCCGCAGCCTGGCGGCTGCGGCTACGATCGGTTGCGGCCGAAGACAACGCGAGGAGGAGGACAACCCGGCTGCCAGGGCGCAGACCTCCGTCAAACGCGAGATGCCGTTGCCCACACTCAGATCTGGCCGCCCATCGCTCGCCACACCTCGACCAGCCTCCCAAAGCTCCGGATGTGCTGCGTTTTCGAGTGTCGGTCCACAAGCGCGTCAAGGTAGTAGCGCTGCATCACGTCGCCGGGGTTCTGTTTCGTGTAGCTGCGCCCCTTCTCTCGGAACATGGCGCGAAGGTAGTGCACGTGGAACTGAGCCCGAGTCTGATGGCCGGGCGCACAAGGCATGTGTTCGGGGTCGTCGGCACTTACGTCGTAGAACGCGCGGCAGTCGCGCAGCTCTTGGCTTTGCGGGTTGTACGTCATTATGCGCGGGTTGCCCAGGAACCACGTTTCCATGCAGCAGTTGTGCACGATCACGTGGCAGGGGACGGCGGGCCGCCTGGCATCGACGCGGGCCTGGACTTCCGCCAACTTCACATCGGCGCCGTCTTCCTCGGAGTCGATGCAGACGAAGAGACGGTCCAACGCGTGGTAGCGCTTCGTGTCCTCCACCGCGTCGTCGATGGTCTTCAAATACTGCGGATACCCCTCGCCCGAGATGATGAAGTAGTGGTCGTGCGCGAGATCCTCGACCCGCTCCACGCGCCGCAAGGTGGGGAAGGCGTGCTTGAGCCACGCCGGATACACCTTCTTCTCCGTGCGCTTGCCCTCTACCACGAAGTAGAGATTCACCGAATCCCCTCCTCGTACTCGGGCGCGTTCATGAGCAGGGTGAACGCGTCGTGCGACGACGCGGTGTCGAGCGCCTTGATTTCCGACGCATCCCTGACCGTGACCGTCGAGCCCTTCCGCGTTACGACCTTCCACCACTTCTTGGGGACGTTGTTGATGACGTAGGGATGGTGGCTGGTGAGGATGAACTGGAGTTCGTCGGCGCGCGCCATGAACTGCTCCATGAGTTGTGGCAAGCAGTTCACCCCGAGGCTGTTCTCAATCTCGTCGATGAGGAAGACGGTCCCGTTGGGCGCGAGGGCCAGCTCAAACAGATGCGTCAGGACGCGCAACATGCCCATTGAGAGGCGGTCACCCGTAATCCAATCATCAACGCCATCCTCGCGAATCCCGAAGGTGAGCCAGTCCATGGGGTAGTCCATGTAGGTCTTCATGTCCAGCACGCTGAACGGACGAACGCACACATCGCGGACCATTGGGAATATGTCAGTATAGGCATCCATCACTTGCCGGAACACAACCCCGTGGTCCTCCTGGAGCACGTACGCCTTGTCCAGAAGCGTCATGCCGGGGGCTTCTCGGAGATCCTCGATCGTGGGACGCTGCTCACGAGCCTCCTTTATGACATTGGGGTCGTACCGGGCGAATCCTCTTCCCCAGACAGGGGCGCGGCTGTACATGAACCGAGCGAGGGCTTGGCGCAGGGGCGCAATGGCGTCCTCGTCGCCAAGCAGCGATATGGCGCTCTCCGTGCTGCTGAGTCTCGGCAAGTCCGTGCCTTGGAACTGGAACGTATCGGCAGTTCTATTCACCATGTGCCCGGAGCCATCCTTGGTGATCGATTCCTTGAGAATCGGCGGCCCAGCCCGGCGGGGCTCTCCATTGTGCGTCTGGTCCCCAGGCAGCGTGGTTGTCGTGGTGGCGGACGTTCCCGCCCGGAGGTCCACCTCGACCGACCAGCAGTAGGTCGCTCCCTGCCAGTCCACGGTCATCTCCCACTGACAGCCATTGCCGTACGCCGTCCCCTCGTCTAACACAAGGTCTATCTTGTTCAATGCCTCCAGAATCATCGTCTTCCCCACGCCCGACAACCCCACGAGGAGATTGAAGTCGCCGAACTCCACCTCTTCCAGTTGCCAGCCGCGGAAGCGATCCTCGAACCTGAATTTGGCGATTGGCATGGTACTACCCGATCAGTAATGCCTATGTGCCGGCGCACATCTTGTGGTCGCCAGCCAATCTACACAATCCGATGCAAACGAGCAAGATTGCGCTCTACACGCGCTCACCGCGCCCAGACCTTCTCCCCCGCCGCAAGCTGGTCCGCAATCTCCTCGCGGCCGCGGATGAACGTGTACGGCGCGTGGCTGCGCCAGCCCCAGGTCTTGCCGTACACGAAGTGCCGCACCGGCAACGCGGGCGCGGTCAGTTCGACGCGGTCCGTGACGGTCGAAATGACTTGAAGCGCGGGGCCCGGCCGGCGGCCGAGCTTGGACACGACCCACAGCTCGTCGCCGACGCGATGCACTTCTTCGATGCGCACGCTCCACGCAGAGTCCGGAGCCTGGAGGCGGACCACAATCGTCTGCTTCTTCATGGCGGCTCCCTTTGCGCGCGTCCGGGGGATCGCGCGGGCGACGCGCTCGATGGCCTCCGCTACCGCGCGGCGATGCGCATACAGAGGCTGCGGGTCGCGGGTGAAGTGGGTCTTGTCCTCGATGATGCTCTGGGGGATCGTGAGCAGCTTCTCCGCATCCGCGAGGATCTGCTCGCTCGCCCCGGCCTTGCGCGCCCGGGCGATGGTGTCGCGCAGAACCCAGAAATACTCGTAGTCCTCGAGGCCCTCGCGCAGCATCTCCCAGCGGATCGAACTGACCGGGCCCTCCAAGTGCACGCTCTTGTCGTTCTCCACGTCCTGGTTGGGCGGGTAGAGGAACCGGCCGTCGCCGTTGCCCCAATACGCAATGCTGCCCGGCGGCCGGCCGTAGCCGCTCACATAGCCCATGGGGTCGGCCCACGGGTTCTGGATCTTGGGCGGCGGGAACGCGCAGGAACTTGTCCAGTAATTGCTCGTCCACACGAGGATGCCCTGCACGTTCCACTTCCACGACATCCAGAGCCAAATGCGCAGGTTGATCGCGTTGTGGTCGATGAACAACGTGGGGTACGGCGACTTGGGGCCGGTGCAGACGTACCACCAAATCTGCTCGCCCTGCTTTTGCCGCGCCTGGCAGGCCTCCGCGTCGTAATTGTGGAGCACGGGACACCACAGATCGACCGCACCGAACAGCGGCTCGGTGGGCTCTTCGGTGAGCATGCGCCGGAGCTTGGGCCCGGCGCGCTTGATCTCCTCCATGCCCTCGCGCACGAAGTCGTAGTCCTTGGGCGCGGGCTCGTCAAACCAGTAGACGTAGGCCTTCTTCAGCCAGCCCTTGGCTTCGAGATGCTGCTGAAGCTGTTGGAGGTAGTCGCGAAACACGCGGCGATACCCCGGCGAGCCCTGCTTGAACGGGCCGATCTGGCCGTAGCGCCGCGAGTGAAACGTGCCGCCGCCCATGCCGCGTAGGCGCAGACGATACGTGGTGAAGCCGTACCCGTCGAGATACTTCTCCGCTTGCTTGTCCCATGCCGCGAAATCGACCTTGGCCTCGATCTGCGTCGCGTCGACCTCGAAACCGCCGTTCTTGACCAAGTTCTCCTGCGTGCCTTCCTTC
>JAJRTI010000755.1 GCA_024278415.1 Planctomycetota bacterium
GGCCCAGTGAGCGCAGCCCGAATCTCGGCGGGACAAGACGGTTGTGGATGTGGCATCAGCAGCACCTCCTCATGGCGGGCATCGAGCCCCTATCCTCCCGGAACAGCACACGCATTGCAATGGCCCCGCCGCTGCGTCACGAGCGCACGACCCGGAGCGAGCATGTTGAAGCCGCACGGATCGTACCCTAAGATACAAAGAAATGCGATCTTTCGTTCATGACGGCAGCCAAGGAGTCACGGATGAGTTCGAATACTTCCACGTCCGCAGTATCCGCGCCTGGGATCATCGTCGCTGCGCTTGTCTTTGGAGCGTCGGCCGCGTGCGCGGCGTCCGCTGGCCCAGTCCTACCCAAGGGCGGTCGCTCGGTGCTCGCCGATCCCCTCGCGGCGTACGCCCAGAGCCGGGAGAACAAGAACGGCCGGGTCCACGTGGTGGACGCGCGCGGGCCGGAGTTTGCCAAGGCGTTGGAGGTGGAGTCGAAAGTGCGCAAGCACGACTGGAACTACCAGGTCTGGTGGAGGTTCGCGGAGCCCTTGAAGAAAGGCGACGTGCTCCTGGTGCGGTTCTGGGCGCGTACCGCGTACACCGCTGACGAGAGCGGCCAAAGCCAGATCAACGTGCGCATCGAGGTGCCCGGGCTATGGAAGCTGCCGCGCAAGGAAAAGGAAGCCCTGGCCCCCCTGACCCAAGGTATCTTGCTCGCCGCGGACGCCAAGTGGCAGCAGTTCTTCATCCGCGCCCAAGCGCCCCGCACCATGGCCGCAAAGGACGTGTTCGTCGCACTGCGATGCGGCCTCCAGCGCCAGCGGGTCCAGTTCGGCGCCATCGACGTCATCGACTATGGGAACTAGGTGAAGCTCGCCGACCTGCCTGTGACGCGCTACTCCTACGCCGGCCGAGAGCCGGACGCACGGTGGCGAAAAGAGGCCGACGCGCGCATCCAGCGGTATCGCACCCGTGACGTGAACATCGTCGTGCGCGACGCCCAGGGCCGGCCAGTCCCAGGCGCTCGTGTCGAAATCGAACTCCAGCGCCACGCGTTCCAATTCGGCGCGGCCTTCTCCGCCTGCATGGTGCTCGAGGAATTCAATCCCGATTACCAGGCGTACCGAAAACGCATTCTGGACAACTTCAGCTCGGCTTCCTTTGTCAACACCTTGAAGTGGCATGCCTGGGCCGGGGATTGGGGGCCGCGTTGCAGCCGCAAGACCGCGCTCGCCGCGCTGCGCTGGGTCGCGGAGCAGCAACTGCCCTTCCGCGGGCATTGTCTCGTGTGGCCGCGGAAGAAGAGCGTGAGCAAAGAACTGCGCAAGATGCTCGAAGCCAAGCCCCCAGACCCAAAGGCCATCCGCCAAAAGATTCTCGATCACCTCCGCGACATCTGTCCGGCCACGAAGTTCTGGATGGAGGAGTGGGACGTGCTCAACGAATCCATTCCCTGCCACGACGTGCAGGACATCTGCGGCGACGAGGTGATGGTCGAGTGGTTCAAGGAAACGCGGCGCCTCTTGCCGGATGTGAAGCTCGCGCTAAACGAATACAGCATCCTCGCGTCGCGTGCGGACACCGAGAAGGTGCTCAAGCACGAACAGCGCATCAAGTATCTGCTCGGCAACGACGCGCCTCTCGACGTGTTAGGCATGCAGAGCCACATGGGCGCGTTCCCGCCGAGCCCAGTGCGCGTCCTCCAAGTGCTCGATCGGTTCTCGAAGTTCAACCTCGCGATCCGCGCCACTGAATACACGTTGAAGTCTGAGGATCCGGGTTTGGCTTACGACTTCACCCGCGACTTCTACACCGTGATGTTCAGCTATCCGCTGGTGATCGGCATCCAGATGTGGGGCTTCGATCAGATGTACGACAAGAAGGGCAACCTCTCCCCTATCGGCAGGGCGTATCGGGACTTGGTGCTCAAGAAATGGCGCACCCGGGAAAGCGGATCTACGGATGCCAACGGTGCGTTCGCCTGCCGAGGCTTCTTGGGCCAATACGCGGCCACGGTGTCCATGAACGGAAAAGAGATGCGTCGGACTTTCGTGCTCCCCAAGGGACGCGGTGCGCACAAGGTTGTGCTGGAGCTAAAGTGATGGGAAGGAGAACCGAACGCGGAACTGCGTATGTGCGGATATCAGCGCCCTCGAGACGCGCTAAGGAAGGGCAATGTCCACTTCGGCATCCGTGGCCAGTTGTGGTCAAAAAGCAGGGGGCTCAGTTCGGGGCCGATCCCTCCGCCCGCCTCTGCGTTCAGGCGGCGGCCCTTGCCCCAACTCGCTGGGCGAGAGGATTTCACTGGCGCCCCATCCCTGGTCTGCATTCACCCGTGGGGGGGCACCGCTCTCACAAAGGAGAATCTCCACGGATGAATGCAGACCACGGATCGCACAGAGCCAGAATCGCTCAGGTTCTGTAAAACAGAGGAGGCAGAAAGGGAGTTGGCCCCAAAGTCACGGAGCAACGCAAGGGGATAGAAACGCAGAGGCGCAGAAGCGACTGATCACGGACGGCCTCGTCCGTGACCCTCCTGGCGCAGCGCCGGAAGTCTGACGATTTGCACGCAGCCGAGACGGCCGCGCGGAGTGGACGCTGGACGTGGATGCCCAGCACCCGAGCCATCACACCGCAGCTAAGTACAACAGATGGCAACCTTGCACGCAGGCCTTGCGTTGCTATAATACGCCGTTCGGCAAGCCCTTTCAGCCATCGGAGCAGCGCGCCAAGCTCGTGCTGCTTTCTGTCTTTACATGGAGCCATTCGCTCCACTGCATCGGAAACGACCATGAGCGAACTCAAACGCACGCACACCTGCGGCCAGCTCCGCAAGGCCGACGTGGGCA
>JAJRTI010000756.1 GCA_024278415.1 Planctomycetota bacterium
CATTCTGCGCCGGCGCACCACGGGAATGAACGCCCAGTTTACTACGTACGTTCAGACCTGCACCCCAAGGTTATGACTCAATCTGAACAACGCGCATACGTAAGAGACCTCGCCCGGCAAGTCGCCGAGATCGCGGACACGCCGGAGATGGACGCCAAACGCCGGCGCTGGAGCGACGCGTACATGCTGCGCCAGCCTGACCGCGTTCCCCTCTGGTGCCGGCCCACTGGCTGCCGCGTGGAATTGCTGCCGGAGACTGCGCTGCGTTGCACCGATGCGGCCCTGCGAGCCGCCGAGAACCAACTCCGCTGGACTCTCCTCTGCCACGAGTTGGGCGACGACGCGATCGCGCTCCCCTACTGGCGCGTGTCCGCGGCCATCGAGTGCGCGAACCCGCCGGTGTGGGGAGTCGAGATGAAGCGTACGCCCTCCACCGCGGAGCGCGGCGCGTGGGCGTTCGACCCGCCCATCAAGAGCGAGGCGGACCTGGACCGGCTCACCATGCCGCAGTGGCGCCACGACGAGGCGAAAACGCAACAGCGGCTCGAACAGGCCGACGACCTGTTGGGCGACATTTTGCCGGTCAGGCTCATGGCGCGGTGTCCCCTCGGCGCCAGCCTGGGCTCAACCGCATCGCAACTGATCGGGCTCGACGCGCTCA
Organism: Planctomycetota bacterium; assembly: GCA_024278415.1. The sequence goes on from JAJRTI010000756.1 coordinate 662, forward strand.
TGCTGAACGTCGCGCTCCAGCCGGACATGATGCACCGGCTCATGGCGTTCCTGCGCGACGGCGTGCTGAGCACGATAGACCAGATCGAGGCCATGGGCGTGCTTACGGAGAACAATGATGAGCAAATCCACTTCAGCGAGAGCCTCAAGACGTCGCCGGCCCACGAGCCCGTTCGGTTTGGCGATCTTTGGATCTGGACCGAGAGCCAGGCGTTCCAGTTGATCGGCCCGGACATGTGGCGCGAGTTTCTGCTCGACTACCAGATGCCCATTCTGAAGCGCTACCGCTATGTTTCGTATGGATGCTGCGAGGACTTGACCCACAAGCTCGACCGCGTGCTCTCCATCCCCAACTTGCGCATCTTCGTCAATAGCCCCTGGACCGACCTCGCGGCCGCCGCGGAGAAGTGCCGGGGCCGGGCTTGCATCGCCTGGCGTCAGAAGGCGACCGACGTCATCTTCGCGGACGACCTGCGCGCGGTGCGGGCGCATCTGGAAGAGGGACTCCGCCAGACCCGAGGCTGCAACCGCGTCATCGTGCTGCAAGAGGTGATGACGACCAACGGGAACCCCGGCCGGCTCAAGGAGTGGGTGGCGCTAGCCAAGGCCGCGTCGGAAAGGCTAAGTTGATCGGCCTTTTCATGCCATCTCCCTGCGCCACAGGGGGCAAGCGTTCCCGCACCTCAGAAAACGAGAACCCCCCACTTGCCGAACTCGATCCGTTCGCCAGCCGACACGGATCTCTGGTAGACCGAACAAACGTTCGCCGACGACAGGCGCCCGTCCGGAGGAGTGGGGAACAGCAGAAACTCGGGCACAGCGGCCAACTTGAACCCCTGCCTCTCCAGCGCGTCAGTGACACTGTCCCGGTTGCGCTCCGGCTTTGGCGTCAACACGTAGACGACTCCAGGCTTGGTGCAGATCGCCTCCGTCCTCTCCATCGTGCTGAACAGGAAGCGCTTCCCGCGAAGGCACTGGGGCAACGGATCGTGGAACCTGTAGGGCCGGTTGCTGAAGATCGGCTGGCCGATCTGGACCGGCCGCACTTCGCCCGTGGCGGGCTTGACCTCCGCCCGCGGGCCGGCCAGGAACGGCGCGGCGTCCTGGTTCTTCTTCAGGCGGAGGCGGCGCGGATCCCAGAGCCACGGCTTGGGGTTGATGCCGGTGGCTTGGTTGATGAGGACGCGCAAGCGCACCTTGCCGCTCACATCCTTTCCGGCCAGCGCGTCCTGTTCCGTAAACGCGGCCATGAGGATGTGCTTGTCGTCCGCGCGGTTCCAGTCGTAGATGATCCGGATCACGCCATCCGGGGACTGGGTTCCATCCGGGTACGAGACGCTGCCCCGTTCGTCCAGCATCAGGCCTCCTTCCCACGTCACACCATCGTCTTTCGAGACGAACGCGGTCAGGTGTGATCGGCCGGTTCGGCGATCCATGGGGCCATGCTTGACCAGGACGAGGTTGCCAGAGATGACGCGCCGAATGAAGAAGCGTGACGTGGGGTGGGGGATCGCCGATGGTTTGACTGGCGTCCATGACCGGCCCATGTCGCGGGAGACAGTTTCGCCTATGCCATAGGTCGTTCGGACCAGCATCCACAGGCTGCCGTCCTTGCGCTGCACCATCATGGGCTCGTCGCAGTTGCGGTCCTTGGGATCCGGGATGGTGGCCGTGCCTCGCAGCTCCCACGTCTTCCCTTTGTCCACGGACGCAACGACACGGCAACTCCCTTCCTGGCGCCAGATCGCGGTCGGCAGCAGCCACGTCCCATCCGAGGCCACGATCGGCTTGCACATCATGACGCCCGGGCAGATCATGCGCGGCTCGGTCCAGGTCGGGTTCTCCGCGCCGGGGTTCTCCGTGGTCATGGCATTGAGTTGATTCTTCCCGGCGCCGTTCATCCACCAGAAGAGCCAAAGCCGGCCGTCGGGATCGAGCCACGGGCACGGATCGGACGTGCGCAGCGGCCCGTCGCCGTCCGGGTCGATCACGAACTTCAGGTCCGACCACGTCTTGCCATCATCGTTGCTCGTGACGCCCACGACGTAGTTGTATCGGTCCTCGTGCTCCTTACCGGCGTACCACACGGCCCAGAGCCGCCCGCCCGGCGCGCGTTCGATGCCGGGGATGCCCTGGTACTTACGCGCATCGGGACCGTATTCGGGGCCGGGGCTGAAGTTCACCTGCATGGGGTCCATGACACGCTGTTCCTTCACGGTCTGTGAGTGCAGTTGGGACGTCCAGGCGCACTGGCTGAAGAGGGCCAGAGCGAGCATCAGTCGGGGACGGTTCGCTGTCGTCATGGGGGTATGGGACTCCTTCGTCCTCAGGGCGCGACAATCCAGGCCCGTTCGATCTCGATTCGAGATCCCGGCCCGCTGGTCGGATCGAAGCGCAGTTGCTTCAGCCGGCCATGCCAGTTGCGGTCGGGCCGGAAGGTCAGCACATAGGTGTGGAAGTCGCCGTCGGCGATCACCGGGAACCGGCGGGACCTGTCCTCAGAGAGCGTTTCGCTGTCGGCCGCATAGAAGAGTTGGGCGGTCCGCGCGGCGAACAGGGCGCTGCCTGCCTCGTAGCGAAGGCGAAGACACACACGCAAGCCGGGCATTGCCTTGGCCCAATCGCCGCGCCACCAGAGCCACGGATCGCTGCCGGTGATGTCGAAGGCAGCGGCGCCCTGAGGGCCGTCCACCCCGGCCATGGCATGCACTTGCGGCGCGCCTCGATCGACTTGGCTCAGGGAGAGCGTTGCGATGACGGTGCCGGCCGGTTCCGGGGTCGGATCGACCGCGAGGTCGAGAGGCCAGTCGGGGACAGGCAGGGGAGGATCGGGTTGGCTCTCGCGCTCACGGGCCGCCGCGAGGCGATCGGAAGGAAGCAAGTTGTACGACGCGATCTGTTCGGGGGGCGGTACGTCCCACTTGGGGGGAGGCGCGCCGGGGGCGAAGACGCGGCGCACGGCCTCCAACTGGCTGAACCCGAACTCCTTGCTGGGCTCGATGTGAGAGCCTTCGCCCCACTCGTTCCACGCTTCGATGAGGAAGAATGGCAGGCCGGCCTTCACTTGCTTCTTGCCCTCGCGCAACGAGCGCTCAAACTCGGCGGCCGTGTTGCCGGTCCGCACCCAACGGCCCTTGGCGGCTTGGGGACCAAACGCGACAGAGCGCGGTGTGTTGTCCCACCCGGCTTGGGTGGAGGTGATGAAGGGCTTGTCCACGCGGTGCAGCGCGCGCCACAGGCGCGGCAGCGCGTCGACCATCTCGGAGTAAGGGGCCCAGCCCGGGCGCGACCACGGAGTGACGGTGGTGACACCCGCGTAGCTGTAGCCGGTGAACGCGTCGCCCACAGGCAGCTTCGCCACGCGGCCGGGCACGTTGTTGACTATGACCAGGAAGAGATCGCCGAGCCCGCGTGCGTGACAGATCGCATTGAGCCGCGGCCGCACATCCCGCTTGAACGCGTCGGCGCCGCCACAGGCCTTGAGGATGTCCTCGATCCGCCACACCATGAACACCGGGCGGTTGCCGATCTTCAGGTAGTTGGGGAGCGTGAAGTACGTCTTGGCGCAGTACTCGATGACCGCGGCGACACCGGCAGGCGAGTTGTCGACCGGCGGCCAGCTCCGCACGGGATGGTTGCACCAGTGGATGCAGAAGTCCATCAAGCGGCTGTAGCGCGCCTTGAGGAAACCGTCCTCCAGCGACCTGTGCAGCTTCTTCTCGCCGCTGTGCCAGTACCAGTCCCACGCGAACCAACTGACGCCCGCCTCGAGCGCCCACTTGACGTGCCAGTCGTTGACCTCGGGTAGGGCTTCGTCGTAGAAGCCGAGCAACGGCCGCGGCTTAGCGAACTTCGCACAGCGATCCCATTCGCTGTTGGGAAAGAACGGGCTCTCGTAGCCGGGGAAGATGTAGACACCGACCCTCGTGTCGGCCTTGATCGGTTCGGGCTGGGGGACAGGGGCAGCCTGGGGCAGTGCGGCGTGCGACCGCAGGGCGACCCACAGGCCGAGCATGGCTGCCGTGCGGTAGTTCACATGTCGTCTCCTCACGCGGAAGATAGGAGCCCATGGGCCTCATAGGATCTACAAGTCTTATCCAGCGGTACGCGCCCTCACGCACAGAACACGTTCTTCACGGCCTGCAAGTACCCGTAGCCGTATTCGCGATCGGGTTGGAGGTAGCTGCCCTCGGTCCATTCGTTCCAGGCGTTGAGCGTCACCAGCGGGTGCAGACGCGGGCGCTCGTCGACGTACTGCTTGAGAAGCCGTAGCCCGGCCTCGACATGCTCGGGCGTGTTTTCGGTGATGATCGCGGGGTGCAGCTCCTCGAACCGCGCGTTGCTGTCCCAGCCGACGGACAGATGCGGGTAGTACGGGATGTCGGTCTTGCTCTCGATCTCCCGGTACTTCTCCAGCGCCATGGCCATGAGGTTCGTGAACGTGTCCTTCACCGGCAGGAAATGGCACCACTGGTAGTGCGTGATGCTATCGAACCCGAGTCGCTTCAAGGCGCTGAACTGGTCGACCACCGCGTCGCCATCGACGCCGGAGTAGTTCGGGTTGCCTCCGCGCAGCGTGCACTGGAGGTCCAAGCCCTTTGCGCCGGCCCGTTCGGCTTCCTTGCGGAACCACAGCAGCGCGGCGCGTGTCTCGTCGAGACCGCCCAGCCCTTTGATCAGGTTCGCCAAGTCATAGATGCAGAAGACGGGCTTGCCGTCGATGGTGTAGTACGACGGATGGAAGAGGTACTTCTCGATCACGCGTCGGCACACGACCTCGAAATCGGCGCGGTCGGTGTAGCCCTTGTAGAGGACCGTGTCCCGGTCCCATGCGTTTCGGATGTCCCACGCGTACTTCACGTCGTGGTTCGCCCACATGAGGTAGAACTTGACGCGGCCGTTGTTGCGCGCCTTCAGGTAGCCGTCGTTCAGGCAGCCCTCGAGGAACGGCCGGCGGTCGTACCAGTACCAGTCGTAGAGGAACACGTTCACGCCGTGGTCCGCGGCCGCGTTGATCTGCATCTCCATGACGTACGGGTCGGCCTCGTTCACGTAGCCCCAAAGCGGCTCGTGCACAGCCCGGTGCCCTTCGAATTTCGGACGCGCCTGCCGCACTCGCTCCCACTCGCCCATCCTCTCCGGAAACGCCCATCGCATCTCCGGCGCGTCGCTGTACGCCGGCCAAACGTAGGCCGCCACGTCGTAGCGGTCGGTTGGTTGCTCGGTCATTGCTTTTGTTCTCTTGGCAGTGATGTCGCTGTGCTCCGCTCGGCCACACTACTCGATCTTGAACTCCAGATTGTCCAGGTAGAACACGCCGTCCGCGTCGTCTGCCGCGACGATGCCCAGCCA
>JAJRTI010000757.1 GCA_024278415.1 Planctomycetota bacterium
CCACTCGTACACGTTGCCGTGTGTGTCGTAGAGGCCGAAGGGATTGGCGGCCATGAGGCCGACCTGCTTGGCGTAGCGGTCGCCGACTTCACAGGTGTTGTCGTAGAACCACGCGTGCGCTCCCAGATCCCCGGGGTCGCTGCCGAATGAGAAGGGCGTCTGCGTGCCCCCGCGGCAGGCGTATTCCCACTCTTCTTCGGTGGGCAGGCGCATTAGGTTGGTCTTGGCGTCCTTGTTGACCTTGGCGATGAACTCTTGGCAATCATGCCACGTCATGCACACCGCGGGGTGCTCCGGGCGGTCGCGGGCGTCCTTGTCGTTTTCCCAAGGCTTGGCGCCAGTGACCTGGGACCATTGCTCCTGTGTGATGGGGTATTTGGCGATGTAGAAGGGCCTGTGGATGCGCACGGATCGCTGCGGCCCCTCCTCGGGCCCGCGGCCATCTTCCGTTTCGGGGCTGCCCATCTGGAATTGGCCCTTGGGCACAAAGACGAACTCGATGAGCAAGTCCCGATGCCAGATCTCGAACGGCCAGCCAGCGTCCACGTCGAACCGCATGCCGTCGCGCTGGACCACCGGGTTGAAGTGGTGGTCGTGGTCGAGCATTTCGATGCGAAGCGGCACAAGGAACGCCCCGCCAAACTCGTCGCCGCGGTCGTCGAGGAAATCCAGATCCGGCTTGGAATCCTCCTCTTCTTCCAGATCTTCGGGGAAGGGGACGGTGATGTGCGTGCCGCACTTGGGGCACTTGCCTTTCATGCCCGCTTTGCTCTTGGGCGCCTTGAGCTTGTTCCCACACTCACAGCGCCAGCGGAGCAGGAAATCGTCGCCCACGGCTTCCGTATCCCGAGTGGGCGAGGTGAACTTGGAGCCGATGAGCCGGTCGCATTTGGGGCAGCGCACACCGACCCCCGGCTCGTAAGCGCGGAGCGTTTCTCCGCAGATGCACTTAAGCGTCACCCCAAGGGTCCACCCCGATTGGTCCGATTGGCTCATTGATGGTGACTTGCGGCGGGAGCTAGACGAAGCCGTGGCCCCAACCGGCCGCGGGCGGGGGGCGGTCACTGATGAACGGCGCGAGGATCAAGGGCGCGGCGGTAACATCTGACCAACTTGGCCGGAGCTTGTCAACTCCTTCGCGGCTTGGCGGCCGCGGCGCTGTGCGCGCGGCCCCCTCTACAGCAGCTTCACGTCCCGCAGCCCCATCTGCCTCTCGCAGTAGTGGCATCGCATCGTGATTGGATCGCGGCTCACTACGTCGAACTTGTTCGTGATCACCTGGTCGTTGGTGATGCAGTTGGGGTTGAAACACTTCATCGTGCCCTCGATCGTGTCGGGCAGGCGCACCTCGCGCTTCTCGACCACCCGGTAGCCCTCAATAATATTGAGCGTGGCGTCGGGCGCGATGAGCGCGATCTTGTTGACCTCCTCCTGTGTGAGCCGGCGGCCGCCGACCTTGATAATGCCCTTCTTGCCGTGATGGGAGTCGAGGTTCATGCCGATGAGCACGGTCTCGTCCACGTCCTGGAGCCGGAGGATGCCAGCGACCTGGAACGTGCGCCGGCTGTCGATGTGGTCGATCACGGTGCCGTCTTGGATCGCGGACACCTGAAGCATCTTGATCTGCCGGTCGCTCATTTCACCACTCCAAGGAGAAGGGCGAGTAGGGCTTGCCGCACGGGCACGCCGTGGTGGGCTTGTTGGAAATAGACCGCGTTCGGCGTGTCGTCGAGGCTCGTGTCGAGTTCGTCGACGCGGGGAAGGGGGTGGAGGATGCGCAGGTCTTCCCGCAGCCGGCCGAGCATCGCGTGGCTGAGCTTGTAGATGCCGCGCACTTTCTCGTACTCGACCGGGTCGGGGAAGCGCTCCTTCTGGATGCGCGTGCAGTAGAGCACTTCGAGCCGGTCGGCCACGTCGAAGAAGTCTGCGGTCTCGTGGCACGTGATGCCGGCCTCGCGTAGTTCGCCGAGCGCGGCCGAGGGCATGGCCAGGCTGGGTGGCGAGATGAAGTACAGCTCCACGTCGAAGTGGGCGAGCGCCTGTGCAAGGGAGTGCACTGTGCGGCCGTACTTGAGGTCGCCCAAGAAACCCACTGCGAGGCCGTCGAGCTTGCCCTTGGTCTTCTGGATCGTGTAGAGGTCGAGGAACGTCTGCGTGGGGTGCTGGTTGGCCCCGTCGCCGGCATTGATGACCGGGTTCTCCATCACGTCAGCCGCGAGCCGCGCCGCGCCTTCGAGGGGGTGGCGCATGACGAGGATGTCGCTGTAGCCCTCGACGATGCGGAAGGAGTCGGAGAGCGATTCGCCCTTGACCATGGACGTGGTGCCGGGGTCGGTGAAGCCAATGGTCCGGCCGCCCAAGAGGCTCATCGCGGCGTGGAAGCTGAGGCGGGTGCGGGTAGACGGCTCGAAGAACAGGCTGGCCATGATTTTCCCGGCCAGCAGATCCGGAGGCGCCTCTTCCTCCATCCCCTTGGACACGGCCAGCACGTGCAGCAGTTCCTCCCGGGTGAAATCCCGGATTGATATCACATCTCGGCCTGCGAAATCCACCATCTCATCTCCTCAGTGCACGGGGCGACAGTGAAAGGGGGCCATCACGATGCCGGCCGCGCACTATAGCAGCCGGGGGCGTCACAGTCAATTCTTATGCCCCAGAGCAGGCCAAGGAGGGCAGCGACCGAAGCCTTGTTCTCGGGCGGAGCCTGCTGCATAATGTGGGCGACGATGATCGGGCCGATCCGTCTGAGCAGACGGATCGGACCGATCGGAACTGGAAAGGAGATGCCCCATGGCTAGGCTTCGGCCCAGTGGAGGCTATCGCAACACGTGCAGCTTCCAGACCGCGAGGATCATCACGATGCGACGTATTGGTTTTGCGAGAAGTACCTTGATCCCCGGTCCCGCACGGTGGATCAGATGGTCCAGGCCGCGCGTTCGGGCCGGCAGAACATCGCGGAGGGTAGCCGCGCCGCGGCCACTTCCTCGCAGACCGAGTTGCGCCTGCTCAACGTGGCCCGCGCCAGCCTGGAGGAGCTGCTGCTGGACTGCGAGGACTTCTTGCGCCATCGGCGCCTGCGACAGTGGGCGGCGGAAGACCCTGAGGCGCTCGCAGTGAGGCGCGTGCCGCAGGAGTTTAGGGCGAATCAGACAGATCGAGCGGATCTGACGGATTTGACGGATCAAGAGCGCTGGGCGCTCTACGCACCGTGGCTGGAGCACGATGACCCGGCGGTGCGGGCCAATGCGCTCATCTGCCTGATCAACCAGGCCAATTACCTGCTGGACCAGCAGATCGCCTCGCTCGAAAGGCAGTTTGTTGAAGGGGGCGGGTACAGCGAACAACTCGCCGCGGCGCGGCTGG
>JAJRTI010000758.1 GCA_024278415.1 Planctomycetota bacterium
CTGGATTCGGGAGCGCCTGAAGGGCCGCGTGTGCATCGACCTGGACGTGGACCGGCAGCGCATCACGCGCTTCGGCGCGCCCGCGGAGATCGACGCACTGATCCGGGAGGAAGTGGAGAAGCTGGGCAGCAAGGAGGGCGGGCTCATGATGACCCACGGCTGCTACCCCGGCGCGCCGTTGGAGAACATCCAGGCGCTCATGGACGCGATGGAGCGGTACGCGGCGTTTTACTCATGAGATCGCACTTCAGCCAAGCGCAACAGACGGCTCTCAAGTCACTCACGGCGGACGTGGCCGTCCGCCGCGAGTGACTTGCGAGTTGACTTCGCACACCTTGACAACGCCGGAGGCCGGTGATATCGTCGCGTCTGACGTGAATCTGCCCTTTGAGCCCTCGAGAATCAAGGAAAGGTGGCGATGAAGATGTTCTTCAAAGTTGTGCTACTGCTCGTCACGATCCAGTTCCTGCTCATGCTCTCCGCCTGCCGCGAGGGAGCGTCCGGCAGCGTGCGGCCGGCCGCGCTCGCGGGCAGTTGGTATCCCGGCGATGCCCAGGACTTGGCGCGCGCGGTCGATGGCTACCTGGCGCAAGCGACCCTCACGTCCGTGCCAGGCAAGGTCGTGGCGCTCGTGTCGCCGCACGCGGGGTATCAATACTCCGGCCTGGCGGCTGCGCATGGGTACAAGCTCATCAACAAGGGCGACTACGACGTGGTGGTCGTCATGGCTCCGTCCCACCACTCCGGCTTCCGCGGCGCATCGATCCTCGACGTGGACGACTACAGCACGCCCTTGGGCCGCATCCCTCTGGATCGCAAGATCTGCGACAAGCTGCGCGAGCACAGGCTCATCCAGTCTCGGCCCGAAGTGCACGCGCAGGAGCACTCGGTCGAAATCCAGTTGCCTTTTCTCCAGCGCCGGCTCGGCGACTTCAAGTTGGTGCCCATCGTGTTCGGCCAGTTGAGCCCGAGCGAGATGCAAGAGCTGGCCGCGACGATCAAGGAAGCGGTGGGGGGGCGCCGGGTGCTCTACATCGCGAGCAGCGACTTCACGCACTACGGCTTCCGCTTCGGATACATGCCGTTTACCACCGACCAGAAGAACAAGCTCAAACAACTCGACATGGGCTTGGTGGACCGCATCGTGGCCAAGGACTTCGAGGGCTTCGTCGAATACAAGGAGCGCACCGGCATCACCTGCTGCGGGTGGAGGCCCATCGCCACGCTCCTGTGCCTCGCGGCCGACGACTGGCAGCCCAAGCTGCTGAACTACTACACGTCCGGCGACCTCGAGAAGGACTGGAGCAACTCCGTGAGCTACGTGTCCCTCGCGTTCACGTCGACCCAGGCCGCGGCCCAGGCCAAGCCGTCTAAACGGCAACGGTCGGCCGAAGGCGATGCTGGGCTCAGCGACGCGGAAAAGGCGACGCTGCTCAAGATCGCGCGCACGACGCTGGACACGTACGTGCGCACCGGCAAGCGGCTGAAGGTGGACGAGAAGACGTACGCGCTCACACCCGCGCTCAAGGCCAAATGCGGAGTGTTTGTCACGCTCAAGAAGGGGGGCCGCTTGCGCGGCTGCATCGGCCACATCATGGGCCGGATGCCGCTGTACGAGGGCGTGGTGGAGAACGCGATCAACTCCGCGGCCAACGACACGCGCTTCCCGCCGGTGCGGCCGGATGAGTTGGACGACATTGACATTGAGATCTCTGTGCTCACGCCGTTCAAGGAGGTGCCGGGGCCGGACGACTTCGTGCCGGGCAAGCACGGGATCTACATCAAGAAGGGCTTCCGCAGCGCGGTGTTCCTGCCGCAGGTCGCAAGCGAACAGGGCTGGGACCGGGCCGAGACGTTCCGGAATCTGTGCATGAAGGCCGGCCTCCCGCCCGATGAGTGGCGGAAGCCAGGCATGCAGTTCAACATTTGCGAGGGGTTCCACTTCGGGGAGAAGGACATGTAAGATGGGGCCTCGCTGTTTGATGTGGAGGATGCGTCAAGTCGGAGGCCACAAAGACACCAAGGCACAAAGGATCACAAAGAAGAATGGGGCGCAGAATTGCATATCCTTCGTGCAACTTGTTGTCGACGTGCGCGACGCGAGATCTCGTGGCTGGTAGTAGGGCGATTCATCGCCCGTTCTGCCGAAGCGGCTGACGGGCGATAAACCGCCCTACTACGAACCGCCTCGCGCAGTCTCTTATCCCTGATCTCTCATCCTCATACGGATTGACTCTCCCGCACCGCCGGACTATCCTATCCCGCTTTCTGTCTCCCATTCTTCGCGCCTTTGCGTGAGCCCATCCGAGGAGCGTCCATGAAATTCGGCATTGCAGATTACGGCATGAACCAGTGGTATGGCGGCTGCTTCGACGTGGAGCGCCGGCTGCTGGACCTGAAGGAGATCGGATACGAGGGCCTGGAGCGCCTGCGCGCAGCGAGCGAGGCTGACGCGGTGCACAAGGCCGCGATGTTTCGCAAGCTGGGCATGGACTTCGGCACGTGCGGCGGGCCGGAGGTCGGCAACAGCATCGAGTGGACCGCCGCGCTCGGCAAGGACTACGTGTGGGTGTCCGTGCTCGGCAAGGACTTCGACACGTTCTGCCGGCAGGCGAACGTCATGGCCGAGCAGTGCGCGGCGTGGGGCATCAAGGCCGGCCTCCACAACCACCTCGGCACGCTCGTCGAGTCGCAGGCGGAGCTGGAGGAGTTCATGAAGCGCTGCCCTGACGTGGGCCTCATCTTCGACACCGCGCACCTCGCGGCCGCGGACGGCGACTGCCTCGCGATCGTGGACCAGTTCGCGGACCGCATCGTCGCGGTGCATCTGAAGGACTGGGTCGTCACCAACCCCGAGATCGGCTTGAACCAGTGGCCCAAGCGCGGCCGCTTCTGCGAATTGGGCGCGGGCAACATCGGGCTCGACAACGCGGCAGTCATGCGCGCAATCGCCGACTCCGGGTACGACGGTTGGGTGTTCGTCGAGCACGACACGCACCTCCAAGATCCCCTCAAAGACCTCGCGATCAGCAGGCAGTACCTGCACGATGCGGGGTTTTAGCAGAATGGTTCATGGTTGATGGTTCATGGTTGATGCGGACGCGCGATCCGACCATGAACCATCAACCATTTCCCAACCGAAAGGCTCCTCTCATGGCAAAACCCAAACCCATTCGCATCGGCGTCGTCGGCATCGGCCGCGCCGGCTGGGGCATGCACACCCACGCGCTCGATCCCCGCGCGGACAAGTTCCAGATCGTTGCGGCCTGCGACCCGGAGAAGAAGCGCCTCGACATGATGGCCGAGCGATACGGCTGCAAAGGCTACACGGACGTGAAGGATCTGATCGCGGACGCGGACGTGGAACTCGTCGACATTGCGAGCCGCACGCCCGTGCACGTGCCGCAAGCCCTTGCCGCACTCAAGGCCGGGAAGAACGTGTTCATTGAGAAACCCATCTCGCTCACGTTCGCGGAGGCCAAGCGCCTGAAGGCCGCGTCGGACAAGTCCAAGGGCATGCTCTACGTGCGGCACAACCGGCGCTTCGAGCCGGCGTTCCAGCACATCAAGGAGATCATCGCATCGAAGATTCTTGGCGACGTGTACGACATCAAGCTGCGCCGGCAAAGCTACCAACGCCGCAACGACTGGCAGACGATCATCGAGTGCGGCGGCGGCCAGCTCCTGAACTGGGGCCCCCACGTCATCGACCACGGCCTCCAGTTCCTCAACTACGACGTAGCCGACGTGTGGAGCGATCTGAAGAAGGTCGCCGCGGTGGGCGATGCCGAAGACCACGTGCGCATCATCATGAAGGGCGGCAAGGGCTGCGTCGTGGACATCGAGATCAGCGGCGGTGCGGCGATCTCTGAGCCCGAGTACATCATCTTCGGCTCCAAGGGTGCGCTCACCTGCAAGGGCAACGAAATCAAGCTGAAGTACCTCGACCCCAAGAAGAAACTCGCCCGCGTGAAGGCCAAGTCCAGCAACCCGCCTATCACCGGCGGCTTCGGCAACGCGGAGCAGCTCCCCTGGGTCGAGGAGACGATCCCCGTCGCGCCGAAAACCAAGTGCCAGACCGAGGACATCTGGGACCACCTCTACGCCGCGATCCGCAAGGGCCGAAAATTCCCCATCACACTCGACGAGGCGGTCGCGGTCATGGAGATCGTGTCCAAGGCGAAGAAGGGCACCGAATTCGCGTAGGCGATGAGCGGGGACGCGATGCGGAAGTCCCGCCCGTGCGGGAATCGCATCGTGTCCCCTGACAGACTGGAGGCTTCCATGCAACCGGCGTTCGCGATCTGCTACGACTACTCGACGCCGTTCGAGCAATGCGTTGCGCTCACGGCCGAGGCTGGTTTCCCGCTCGTGTCGCTTGGCATGAAGGAGGACTACTCGGGCTTCGACGATCCCAAACGCCGGCCCGAGATTGCCCGCGTGCTGAGCAGCAACGGCGTGTCCCTGGAGAACATCCACGCGCACCTGGGCATGCTCGCGTCCCCGGACGAGGCCAGCCGGCAGCAGTCCGTCGACGCGGCGATCGTCAGCATCGAAGCCGCGGCGGAGCTGGGCGCGTTCAAGACGGTGAACCACGTCTCAGGGGGAGGCGTATCCCCGGACACGTTGCCGCGGGAAGTGGAAGGAGCGAAGCGCTCCGTGGCGGCCATGCTGGACCGCGCACAGCAACTGGGCGTCACGATCTGCTTGGAGAACAGTTGGCGCGAGCCCTACATGACGGCCTTCCGCGCGGCCATGGACGAGTTCGACGATCCCCTCGTGCGTTTCGTGTACGACACGTCCCACGACCGGCTTTACGACGACAACAACATGTCCGTGCTGAAGCAGTACGGACACCGCCTGTCCACGCTGCACGTGTCGGACAACCACGGCGAGGCCGACGACCACATGCTGCCTTGGGAGGGCGGGCTCGACTGGGACCGCTTTGCCGGTGTCTTGGCCGGGCTGGACTATGATGGCCCCATGCTGCTGGAATGCGTGATCGACCGTTCCGAATTCAAGGAGCTTGCGGAGTTCAACTGGGAGGCGTTCGGCCGCGCGCAGCGGCTCATCGACGAGGTTGCCGCGGAGAGGTAGCAGCGTATCCGACCTGTCTGACCTGTCCGACGAGAACGACGCCCGCGCCTCAGTCCCTCCCCTTCACCAACTCCTTCAGCCGCGGCGCGATCAGCGGGCCGCGGGTGTTCATGTAGCGGATGACGCCCTTGCGGTCGAGGAGGAAGAGCTGGGGGATCTGGGTGATGTCGTAGAGCTTGGCGACTTCACCGTTGTAGCGCATGCCGTCGCAGTCGTGCCGCCAGCCGGTCGCTCCCACTTTGCGGCAGTACGCGCGCAGCGTGGCCACGTCGCGGTCGAGCGAGATGCTTACGACCTCCACCTGCTTGCGGTCGACCTGCTTCAGCGCGTTCACGAGCAGCGGGGCCTCTCGGGTGCAGTTTGGGCACCACGTGGCCCAGAAGATGAGCACCACCACCTTGCCCTTGAACATGTCGAGCGACAGCGGCCGGCCGTCGATGTCCTTTACCGCGAATGCCGGCGGCTGGCTGCCGACTTGCAGGTGTTGCAACGCGTTGAAGCGGCGCATGAGGTCCGCGGCGTACTTCGGATCGCCCAACTTGCCTGCGAGCTTGTCGATCTGCTTGCGCCCGGCGTCCCATAGCTTCGCGCTGCCGTACACGCGCACGATGCCGAACGCGGCGTCCTCCGCGGCCTTCGATTTGGGGAAGTCCTCCACGCATCGCCAGTACGCCTTGACCGCGAGGGATGCCTTGCCGCGGCTGTAATGGCACTGGCCGAGCAGGTAGAGCGCCTTGGCCGTCTCGGCCGCCTTGGGGTATTTGCCGGCGAACTCCTTGAGCGCGGCCACCGCCGAGTCCGGCGCGGGGCTCTCCGTCTTGATGTCGCCCTGGAACGGCGGGAAAGCGGTGCAGAGCTTCCTCCATTCGTAGCCCGCGCGCGTCTGGCCCGCGGCGAGGGCTGTGGCGGCAAGTGCAAGCACGAGGGCGAAGCTGGCGGCGGTCTTCATAGGTCGGGTCTTTCCGTAGGTAGGAGGGTGGGGAACAAGTCCGGGGCCTCGTAGCGGGCTCTATTCCGCCAGGAGCCACACCAGCTTCCAGATGCCGCCCGCGCCGGCGTTGTCCACGACGCGCACCGCGATCTGGTTCGGGCCCTTGACGAGGAAGTCCGTCACGTCGAACTCGAACGGCGTCTTCCAGTCGTTGGGCTTTACAAAGGGGTGCTCGCCCACGAACTTGCCATTGAGCCACACCTTGCACGACTCATCGACCGCGCCAAAGAGCAGCTTCGCGCGCTTGCCGGCAGGCAGTGCTGGAGGCGTGAACCGCGTACGATACCACGCGACGCCATCGTAGTCCTTGCCGTGCTCGGCCTTCCACTTCTTGCCCACGTCGCAGCGCTCCCACCAGCGGTAGACTTGCGCGCGCGGCCACTTGGCCTTGCGCGGGTCGAACGCGGCCTCGAACCAGCCTTGCTTCTCGCCCACGTCGCCGGGGTCCCACTGGAAGTACCACGCGGCCGGCAGCACCGCGAGCGCGTCGCGGCCGCGGAGCGCGGACGTGAGGCGCAGGCCGGTGAAGTCGCCAATCGTGATCTCCTTCATGTCGCAGTATTCGGTCCAGTCGATGAACGAGTCTTGGATCGTCTTGCGGAACGCGCGCAGCGCCTGCGCCGCAGCGACGGCCTTGAGCGCGTTTTCGCGGATACCGCGCACGGAGCCGGTGTTCTGCCCATAGCGCACGGCCTCGCGCTCCAGGCGCAAGTGCTCCAAGCCCTTTCGCAGGAATTCGACGCGCTTGGCGAACATCGGGTCCGCGTCGGCAACTTGGCGGTCGGCCTCATCGAGCAGCCGCTCCGCCGGCGCGAGCACCTCATCGCTCAGCATCTCCGGCATGAGCCGCACGTACGACCGCTTCATGCCGCGCATGGCTTCGGCAAGTTCCTGGGCCTTGGCCGCGTACTTGGGTGTGTAGTCCTCCCAATACGCGATGAACCGGCGCACGCTCTCTCGCGCCGGCCCGAACGCGGCGCAGTACTCGCCCACGATCTCATCGACCGACAGATCGGGCTGTGTCTGGAGCCGCGCGACGAGATAGTAGAACGGCCCTTGCGTCGAGTAGTGGCCCAGCAAGCTGTCGAAGTCCGTGCCCAGCATGTTGTGCGCGTGCGCGTACTTCATGAACCGGGCGGCCTGCTTCAGCGGCAGGTTGTACGTGTTGTGGCCGCCGTGCAACCAGTTGGGCCGCAGGTAGAGCTTGGCCCCGGCCTCGGACCATTTGCGCCAGCTTTCGATCGAGGCGTCGTCCATGCGGTTGACGTAGCCGAGCAGCAAGTTCGGAGGGAGCTTGACGTTGTCCGGCGCGGTGCGGTAGTTCGAGTACGCGTATCCGCACACGTACACGTTGGGGTTGATCGCCGCGACCTGCTCGCAGAGGATCTTCCAGAACTTGACGTAGCGGTACGTGAGCACGCTCGCGTCGACGTTTTCGGGCGTCGTCACCACCGGCAAGTCCCATTGCCGGCAGCGCTCGCAAGTGCAGAACGCGCGGCTGTCGTTGGGGCACGCGGCGAGGTGGCTGGACGCGCCGCGGGCTTTCCAGTCCGCGATGATTTGGTCGGTCACGGCCTTGGTGCTCACGCACAGCTTGACGCGGCTGGCCGTGGGGTAGGGCTGCTTGTGATGGGGCAGCTTGGCGAAGTATTCGGGGTACGACTTGCCGTACAGCTTCCACCAGCGCGTGAACGAATGGCCGAACGCGAAGCGCGTGCGCCGGCCCATGAAGTGCCGGCGCAGCCAGAGCAACTCGTCGCGCTTGAGGCGCTCCGCCACGTCGTCGGGGATCATGTCGACGCCGTCAATGCCGCCGAGGAACTTGACACGCCGGCGCTTGCTGCGGTGGCATCGGAAGTGGCGGCGCAGGAGCTTGGGGCCGTCGGTAACGTCAAGGGCCGGCACGGCCACGGTGCTACGCTTGGGCGCGAACGTGCCCAGCTCGCCCGGCCAGAGCCACTTCACGCCCAGCACGCGGTCGAGCAGATGGTAGACGCCGAAGAGCGTGCCGACCTGCACGTTGCCCGGGTCGAGCGGATCATTCTGGCCCTTGGCGAAGGTGCCGTCGTGGCCGGCGATCGCGAGCCAGTTGTCGCCAGTCTTGATGCGATAGTACTCCAGTTCGAGCTTGTCCGCGGCCACTCCGACCGCTTGAGCCGCGCGGCCGATGTAGACCGCGGTCGCGCCCGTGGGCTTGGGCACGATGGGCAGCGCCGCGCCGCTCATGAGTTGCAGGTGGTGTTGGAGTTCCTGAGCTGCAAGCGCCTCCGTCGGGGTA
>JAJRTI010000759.1 GCA_024278415.1 Planctomycetota bacterium
CTGGAGGGCAAGGGCCACCGCTTCCGCACGCGCTGCGACACCGAAGTGCTCGTGCACCTCTACGAGGAGCACGGCGACCGGCTCATGGACCGGCTCAACGGCATGTTCGCGCTCGCGGTGTTGGACGCGAAGGAGCGCAAGCTGTTGCTCGCCCGGGACCGCGCCGGCATCAAGCCGCTCTTCTACTACCACGACCGCGAGCGGTTCGTCTTCGGTTCCGAGATCAAGGCCCTACTCGAACACCCGGCCGTGCCGCGCGAGTTGGACCTGGTGGGCATGCACCACTACCTCACGCTCCACTACGCGCCCGCGCCGCACACGTGCTTCTGGGGCATCCACAAGCTCCCGCCCGGCCACGCGCTCACGGTGAAAGACGGGAAGGTCGACGTGTTCCAGTATTGGGATCTGCCGGCGGAGGGCGACGCGCCGGCCGACGCGGAGGAGCAACTCCTCGACGAGTTGCGCGAGAGCGTGCGCCGGCGCCTGGTCAGCGACGTGCCGCTGGGCATCTTCCTCAGCGGAGGGATCGACTCGAGCGCGGTCGCCACGCTCGCCCAGCAAGTTTGTCCCGACCGCATCAAGACCTTCTCCATCGGCTTCGAAGAACGTTCGTTCAGTGAATTGGAGTACGCGCGCACGGTCGCGGACCGCATCGGGAGCGAGCACCACGAACAGATCGTGCGGCCCCACATCGAGGATCTGCTGCCGAAGCTCGTGTGGCACAACGACGAGCCGGCCTGCGACTCGTCCATGGTGCCCACGTACTTCCTCTGCGAGTTCGCGCGGCAGCACGTGACCGTCGCTCTGTCGGGCGACGGGGGGGACGAGTTGTTCGGGGGATACGAGACGTACGCCGCACACAATGTCGCGCGCCTGTACAGGCGCATCCCGTCTTCGCTGCGCCGGCTGATCCGATGGGGCGCGCATCGCCTGCCGGTGTCGGCGGCCAAGGTCAGCTTCGACTACAAGGCCAAGCGCTTCGTCGACCGCGCGGAGTTCGACCCCGGCCGCGCGCACATCCTCTACAACGGCCTCTTCACCGAGGAGCAAAAGCGCGGGCTCTACCTGCCCGACGTGGCCAATGCGCTCGCGGGCGCGGACACGTTCGACACGTTCGCGCCGTGGCTTGCCGGCGACGCGCAGCACCGCATGGGCTCGTATCTGCACGCGGACTTCAAGCGCTACCTGCCCGACGACATCCTCGTGAAAGTCGACCGCATGAGCATGGCCAACTCGCTCGAGGTGCGCACGCCATTCCTCGACCACCGCGTCGTCGAGCTGGCCGCGCGCATCCCTGGCGAGCAGCACGTGCGGGGCACGAAGAAAAAGTGCGTGCTCAAGCGTGCAGTGGCCGGCCTGGTCCCCCCGGATATCGTGCGCCGCAAGAAGCAGGGCTTCAGCATGCCCATGTTTCTGTGGATCCGAAACGAGTTGCGGCCCATGGTCATGGACGTGCTGTCGCCCGACCGCCTTCGCCGGCAGGGCATCTTCGAGCCCGCGGCGATCGAGGCACTCATCGACGACCACATGGCCGGCCGCGCAAACAACGGATTCGAGATCTGGGCGCTGTTGGTGTTCTGCCTGTGGTGGGAGCGGTTCTTGGGGATGAGTGTGCCGTCGCTCGCCTGAGACTCGGAGCTATGGCTCAAAGAAGAAAGTAACATGAAGACCAAGTCCATCCGATTGCCCGACGACATGGTGCAAGCCGTCAAGCTTGTCGAGAAGCGCGAACACATCGAGGAGGCCACGGCTGTTCGGAAACTCATCCGCGTGGGATTCGAAACCTACGTCGCCGAGCTATACCGGACAGGCGCGGTCTCTCTGCGGGAAGCGGCGCGCAGACTCGGCATGAACCAGTCTCAGACCATCGATTTCCTGCTGAGCCGAGGCATCCGCGGCAACCTGGGCGCGGCGGATGTGGCCGCGTCGATGGAGTCTTTCATCGACGACTGAGGCCCAACCGCGCGTCTTGACCTACCGTCCCCTGGGGCCTATCCTATACCGCGGCAAGTTGCACCGCATTGGGAGAACACACCCATGGCCTACATCTGTTTCCTCACTCGGGACGAAGAGGGCAACATGCGCGAGGAGCGCCGGCACAGGCTCGACAAGGACAAAGAGACCACGCTCGGCCGCGACCCCGCAAAGGCGGACGTCGAGGTGCCCGACGGCAAGGCCTCTAGCCTCCACTGCAAGATCCGGTTCGACGGGGCCAACTGGTGGGTGATCGACCTCGCGAGCCGCAACGGCATCAAGGTCAACCGAAAGCGTTGCGAGTCGAGCCCGCTTCTGGATGGGTACATCATCAAAATCGGGAAGACCCGCCTGAAGTTCGGGGGGACCAAGGACAGCGAGAAGCCGCTTTCAAAGCTCGGCACCGGGGACGAAGAAGACGAAGGGCCCCGGGTGTGCTCGGGCCCTAGCGACCCCTGAAGCCGAGCGCGACGCCGGGGCTTGACCGCTCTTGAGCGGCACACAGATACGCGGGCGACGAGACAGAGCAGGGCTCGCTGGGGGGCCGATTCGGCGCACCTGCGCAACGCCTCCGATAGCGGCGCGGCCTCACCGCGCACCCTCTCGACCTTGACGCAGGCGCGCTGTTTCAGTATCATCCATGCCCGTAGAAAGCACAACATATAGCGACCGGCAACAGCCCAGACGCGAGATCGTAAGTACTGGGTGAAACACCGCTCGTGACGTTTTGGCCTCGGAGAAACACACATGGCAAAGGCCAAGAAGGCCAGCAAGAAGACGGCCAAGGCGACGACCAGGCAGAAGGCGACCTCGAAGCCGAAAGCAGGGGCCCCACCTGAAGAAACGACGCCGGTGCAGACCCCAGAACCCGGGGAGGACAAGGCTCCGGCCAAGAAGAAATCCCGCGCAACCGCGGAGTCCATGGCCCGCATGCAGCGCGACATCTCCGTGGCCGAGTTCTTCACCAAGAACCGCCACCTGCTCGGTTTCGATAACCCCCGCAAAGCGCTGCTCACCACCATCAAGGAAGGTGTGGACAACTCGCTCGACGCCTGCGAAGAGGCGGACATCCTGCCCGAGGTCACAGTCGAGATCAAGCCGGCCCAAGGCGAGGACCGCTTCCGCGTCACCATCGAGGACAACGGCCCCGGCATCCTCAAGAACCAGATCCCCAAGATCTTCGCCAAGCTGCTCTACGGCTCCAAGTTCCACCGGCTCAAGATGTCCCGCGGCCAGCAAGGCATCGGCATCAGCGCCGCGGGCATGTACGGCCAACTCACCACCGGCAAGCCCATCGCCATCACGTCGCGCACGAACAAGCGCCGGCCCGCGCACCACTACGAACTCGAAATCGACACCAAGAAAAACCAGCCGCGCATCATCACCGACGAGACGGTCGAGTGGGAGAAGGATCAGGGCACCAAGGTCGAAATCGAGTTAGAGGCGAAGTTCCAGAAGGGCAAGCAGTCGGTCGAGGAGTACCTCGAGCAGACCGCGATCGCGAACCCTCACGTGCAAATCACCTTCGTGCCGCCGAACGGCGAGAAGATCGTGTACCCCCGTGCGGCCGAGGAGCTGCCCGCGCCGCCCAAGGAGATCAAGCCCCATCCGTACGGCATCGAGTTGGGCATGCTCATCAAGATGATGCACGAGACCAAGTCGCGCACGCTTTCGGGCTTCCTCCAAAGCGAGTTCAGCCGCGTCAGCAAGCGCGTCGCCCAACAAATCTGCGAGGGCGCGAAGGTCAAGGACAACGCCCGGCCATCGCGCATCGCGCGGCAGGAGGCCGACGCGCTCTTCAAGGCCATCAACGCCACCAAGATCATGAACCCGCCCACGGACTGCGTTAGCCCCATCGGCGAGGAGTTGATCGTGGCTGGGCTCAAGAAGCAGATCGATGCGGACTTCTACACCGCGGTCACGCGGCCTCCGGCCGTGTACCGCGGCAATCCCTTCCAAATCGAGGCCGGCCTGGCCTTCGGCGGGTCGCTGGGCGAGGAGGGCCTCGCGCGCGTGCTGCGGTACGCGAACCGCGTGCCGCTGCTCTATCAACAGTCGGCCTGCGCGATCTCGCGCTCGGTGATCAGCACGGCCTGGCGCAACTACCACGTCCAGCAATCCAGCGGCGCGCTGCCCTCCGGCCCCCTCGTCATCATGGTTCACATGGCCAGCGTGTGGGTGCCCTTCACGTCCGAGAGCAAGGAAGCCATCGCGCACTATCCAGAGATCATCAAGCAAGTCAAACTCGCGCTCCAGGAGTGCGGCCGCAAGCTCTCCGCGTTCCTCAGCCGCCGGCGCCGGGAGGCCGAAGCCGCGCGCAAGCGGGACTACATCAAGCAATACATCCCCCACATCGCCATCGCGCTCCAGGAGATGCTCGATCTCACCGACCGGCAGAAACTGAAGGTCACGAGCGTGCTGACCGACACGCTGGAGAGGAGCCGCAAATGAGCAAGAAACTCATCACCCAAATCACCAGCACCGCAGAGTCGATCCGCTCCAAAGTGCTCAAGCGCGCGAAGCCGTCGCTCTCGTTCCCCCTGCGCTCGCTGGGCAACGTGAAGTATCGGCCCAAGGCCGGCTTCTTCGAACTCAAAGGCCAGAAGAAGACCCGCACGCTCACGTACAACACGGTCAAGACCTTCGCCCAAACGCTGCGCATGATGTCCACGGCCAAGACCCTGGTCGAGACCGACGAGATCATGACCAAGCGAGAGGCGTACTACGTCTCTAAGAACTGGGATGACGCGCGCTTCGACGAACAGCCTGAATCCGACACCGTCATCGACGACCTGGAGGGGCTCTTCCAGGTCAACCGGGAGCAGCTTGGGTTCATCCCCGAGGAGAAAGGCGGCGAGATCGCGGGCCAGCTTGTGGTGATCGACAAGGACAACGACACCGGAAAAGACCTCAAGATCGACTGCACCAAGTTCGGCTCCGGCGCGTACTCGATCCCCATCTCCGTCGAGCATCTCAAGTTCCAGACCCGGGCGAAGTTCATCCTCGCGATCGAGACCGCGGGCATGTTCCAGCGCTTGGTCAAGCACAACTACTGGCGCAAGGCCAACTGCATCCTGGTGAGCATGGGCGGTGTGCCCACGCGCGCCTGCCGCCGGTTCATTCGCCGGCTCAGCGACGAACTGAAGCTGCCGGTGTTCGCGTTCGTGGACTGCGACCCGTACGGCATGTTCAACATCTACCGCACGCTCAAGGTGGGCTCCGGCAACGCGGCGCACATCAACAAGTACTTTTGCGTGCCCACCGCCAAGTTCCTCGGCGTCACGCCGCAGGACATCATCGACTACAAGCTGCCCACGCACCCGCTCAAGGACGTGGACATCAAGCGCGCCAAAGACGCGCTGAAGAACGACCCGTTCGTGGGGCACCACAAACCCTGGCAGGCCGCCATCGAGCAGCTCCTCAAGATGGGCGTGCGCGCGGAGCAGCAGGCCTTCGCGGTGCACGACCTGAACTTCGTGATCAACAACTACCTGCCCGAGAAACTGGGGGACAGGAAGAAGTTCCTGCCGTAGCGCGGCGCGGCGCCCGCCCCTTGCCCCAGCCCGTCGGGTGTGATGAAATGGCGCGGCCATGAGGACCGATCACACATGCCGCGCGTGGGTTCCGGCATTTTGGCTCGCTGCCGCGGCCGTGGCGTGCAGGTGGTGGGCGGGGAGCAACGCGCTAGGGTGGGCGCTGGCCGGGCTGGCAAGTGGCGGCGTACTTGCGCTAGCGCCGGGCATGCCGCTCGCCTCTCTCGCGCTGAGGCGCCGGCGCGTGCACGCGTTCGAGTTCGCGGCCGCAAGCTTCGCGCTGGGCTTGCTCGCGGCCATCGCGCTCACGACCGCGGCCAAGGCGTTCGTCCCTCGCCTGACCGCCCCGCTCTACTACGCGCTGTCGCTGGGAGTCGCCGCAATTGCGCTCGTCTGTCTGCGCCGGCGCGTGGCGCCGGCGCGCCTTGTCGCGCCGGCGCTTGCGACGATCGCGTGGTCGAGTGTGGGCGTGGCCATTGTCATTGGGTACACGCTCTCCACGCGGGGCTTTCGGCTCGTCGATGAGGATCGCTACTGGACGCAGGATCTGTACGCACAGGTTGCCGCGGCCGACTTCGGAAGCGCGCTCGGCGGGGTGGCCATCGAGTTCGAAGATGCCGCCGGCCGGCACGAGGGCCTCACGTGGCGGCTGGGCGCGCAAGGCGGCGCGGTCGTCGTGCGCAACCCCGGCAAGGAGCCGGCCGCGCGCGTCGTGCGCCTGCTCGTGGAGGCGCACGGCGAGTCGAAGCTGCGCATCGCGGCTCCCGGGCGGCCGGCGCGCACGCTCTACCTCCAGCCGCGTTTCGAGTTGCGCCACCACCCGCGCAACTTCCCGCCGGCCAACGTCATGGTCGACGTGCAAGTCCATGCTCCGCCCGGCGAGACGCGCATCGAGCTGGCCCTGGCGCCCTGGCCGCGGCCGGACCACGCGGCCTACGCGTGGATCACGAACGCCACCACTACAAGCCGCGCCGCGTTCTGGCGCGTCTTCAACAACCGGTACCTTGTCGCCAACACGGGCGACGTGCGCGAGCAGATCAGCCTCGCGCGCAGCCTGCTCGACAAGCCGTTCCTCTACTCGTATAGCTACAACGGCACGGTCTTCGACGGGGGCGGGTACACGATCAGCAACCTGCCGTTGCCGTACTACGTGCAGAGCTTCGCGTTGCTCTTGCTCGGCGACTCGCTCCTGAGCCTGCACGCTCTGTATCTGGCCGAGATCGCGGCGCTTTACCTCGTCCTCGTCGCGCTCATGCGCACGCGCCTGCGCTCCAACCGTGGCCCCGCGCAACTCGTCGCGCTGTTCCCTGTGCTCGCGTATGCGACGCTCATGCGGTTCATGGCCGAATCGCTCTACGTGCACACACTGCTGACGCTGCTCGCGCTCGCGGGAGTCTACTGTCTGCGCCGGCGCCGCTACGGGCAGTGGGCCCTGTACGCGCTGCTCGGGTTGCTCACAAAGGGCGGCGTGGTGCTCGTGGGGCTGCTCGCCGCGCTGGCGCTGATCGTGCGGCCGGCGCGGCTCGACTGGCGCAAGCTGGCCGGGTCCACGGCCCTCGCGGCGGCCGCGGCCGGCGCGCTGCTGCTCATGGCCGGAGCGGCCACGGGCTCGCTCGACGCATGGCTCAAGCTCGCGGGCGGCACGGACTACGCCGGGCGCTTTAAGCTGTTGCGCGCATTGTGTGGGGGCGACGCCGCGGCCTTCGAGCCGCTCGCAATGGCATCGTGGGACTTGACCGCACGCATCGCGCTCGCCTGCGCGCTGCTGCCGGTGTTCCTCGTGTTCCGCCGCGACCGTCTGAGCGTGTGGCTTCTGCTGACGGGGTTGGTGTTCCACGCGATCGTGTGCGCATCGGACGTGGTGTGGGGCCGGTTCGGCGAGTTCGTGCACCCGCTGAACTACTTCACCCCGGCCGCGGTGCTGTTGGCGGTGGCCGGGGGCCGCGCCGTGTTGCACCAGCGCCAGGCGCTGCTCCCCGTCGCGGCCGCGCTTGGGATGGCGTGCTTGCTTGCGTGCCGGCTCTACGTGCGCGGGTACGAGCAGCACTTCGTATCGCCAGGGGTTGCCCAGCGCGAGGACTTCGCGCTGGCGGTCAACGACTTTCTCATTCGCCGCGGCGCGGCCGCGCTGAAAGCCGGCGGCAGGCCGAACATGGCCGCGGCCGAGTCGCTGCTCACCGAGGCCACGCGCCCTCGCCAAGCATACGCCCTTGCCCCGACTCCGCGCATGCGTGTCCAAGTGGCCAGCGCCCATTACCTTCTGGCCCAGCTTGAGGCCAAACGCGGCGACATGAAGCAGGCCGAGAGCCAGGCTCGGCAGGCGCTGGAGGCCTGGCCCGATTACATGCCCGCGCGGCAGTGGCTGGACCGCGTGCAGCCCAATGCCCCGTGAGCCCGCGCGCCGCATCACCCCCCTGATGAGGCAAAGATGTGCCTATCGAGGCCCTGGCAGTACACGAGGAACGCCTCCGCCACTTGGGGATCGAAGTGTGAGCCCGCGGCATTCTCCACCTCCGTGATCGCCTTGTCGAAGGGCATGCCGGGCCGGTAGATGCGGTCGGAGGCCATGGCGTCGAACGCGTCGGCCACGGAGATAATGCGAGCCATGCGCGGGATGTCGTCTTGGCGGAGGCGGTCGGGGTAGCCTGATCCGTCGTAGCGCTCGTGGTGGTGGCGCACTCCCGGCACGAGGGCGCGCAGCTTGGCCATCTCGGAGATGATGTCTGCGCCCTTGACCGCGTGGGCCTGAATCTGGGCAAATTCTTCGCTGGTCAGCTTGCCTGGCTTATTGAGGATATGCTCGGGCACGCCGATCTTGCCCACGTCGTGCACGGTCGCCGCAAGCTCGATCAACTCGATGTCGGAGTTGGACACGCCCATCTGCTTGGCGACACCGACGCTGAACTGTGCGACCCGCTGCGAGTGGCCGTGCGTGTAACGGTCCCGCGCGTCGATGGCCGCGGCCATGGAGCGGATGTAGTCCATGAAGATGCCGTGCATCTCGGTGTAGAGGCGCTCGTTGTCGAGGGCCACGGCGGTCTGCCTCGCGGCCGCGCTCATGAGGCGCACGTCGTCCTCAGAGAAGTCGACCCTCGATCCTCCCTGCAAGCGGTCGTAGAGGTGGAGTGCGCCAATGACGGAGTTGCGCACGGCAATGGGCACGGCGAGCACCGCGGCGGCTCCCAGCTCCTCTCTGGGCGCGCCTGCGGCCGCGGCCACGTCGGCAATGAGAAGGGGCCTTGGCGCGGCTCGGAGCTGTGCGTTGAGCGTGTCTGCAAAAGCTTGGAGCCGCGCGGGGCCGCCCGCGCCGTCGAAGCCATGAACCGCGGCGAGCGCGAGGCGGTCCCTTCCGGCGTCGAGCGTGTACAGCGCGGAGCCGCGGCACGGCACCGCGGATGCGAGGGACCGGAGGATGCGCCGCGCGGCGGAGCCGGCCGACACGGAGAGAGACACGGCCATCATGTCGCCGCCCGCGCCGGCCGTGGGAGTGGCCGGGGAAGGCGTGGCCTCGTCCGCGCCGGATGCGGCGTCGCCGACGCGGATGAGCAGGTCCACCTCCTGCTCCTTGGCCTCGGTCTCGTGCCGGGACCGGCTGAGGTTGATGCTGAGCCCGGTTGTAATCTGGAGCGCGAGCAGTGCGCCGAAGGGCGCGACGTGGATCATGAGGCCGCGCTGGTTGTAAAGCACGACGGACAGCCAAAACAGCGCGGCCAGCGCGGCCAGCAAGGCCACCACCGCGCCCGCCACGAGCGTGTACGAGCTGCCTTGGACGCGCACGTTAAACGCGAGGAAGCCGAGCAAAAGGCTGTATATGGCCAGCCAGACAGCCGTGGTCGCCTCGCTGGGGATCCGAATGAACTGGCCATTGAGGATGCTGTGAATGAGTGCCGCCTGCACGAGCACGCCAAACTGCCTGCCCATGGGCGTGCTGTGCACGTCTTGCTCCATGCCCGTGACCGCGGCGCCCACGACCACGACCTTGCCCTTGATTTCTTGGAGCGCGCGCGGCGAAGCTCGGTTGGCCCCTTCGTTGAGGAGTTCGCGGCAGGAGTAGAGGATAATGGGCTTGCGCATCTGCTCCCGGTGGAGCGCGTCCGGCATGGCCTCGTCGCGCGGGTACACGTCGCGCGCGAAGTTGAGATAGTTCACGGGGATGCAATGATAGACGTCGAGTGGCACACTTAGCGTGCCCGCCCGGATCTGTCGGTGTGCGTCGATGACGGGCTTGTCGGTAATGCCCCGCGCGCGGAGTGCGGTGAGCAGGCTCGTCGGCCAGAGGTCGCCATAGGGGTCAGGGGGCTGGCCCTTGGAGGCGCGCACGGGGCCGACCATGCAGATGATCCGCCGGACCAGGCTGTCTTCGGGGTCATTGAGCACGTTGATGTGGCCCACGCCGGCCGCGGCGTTGCGCAGGATCGGTATGTTCCTGAGCATGTGGCCCCGCCGGACCCAGCGTCCGCCTCGCGCCGCCGACTCTCCGAGCCTGAAGCCTTGCTTGGTTTCGCGAAACTCGGAAAGGAAGACCATGCCGGCCCGCTTGATGGCTTGGGCAAAGCGCTCGTCGTTTTCAGGAGCGCGGGCGTCGGGCCGGTCGAAGTACATGTCAAACATGATGGCCTTTGCGCCGGCGCCGGCCAGTTGGTCCACGAGGCGGGCGTACCGCTCTCGCGGCCACGACAACGGGCCGAAGAGCTGCTCGTCAGCTTTCGAGATGGCCACCACCGCCACCTGCTTGCCCCCGGTCGGTTGCGGCCGGCTGCGCAACCGCAGGTCGTAGAGGATGGTCTCGGCCCGGCGCAGCGGCGCGTTCACCGCGGGCGCGGTCCACGCAATCAGCACCACGGCGAACGAGCCGGTGCCCCACACGAGGCCGGCAAAGCTATGCTTCGAAAGGATGTCTCGGGGGCTTCGCATGGGAAGGCGGCGCTGTGGCGCAAGACTGGCCGGGCCAAGCGCCCAACAGTGGCACACGGAGGCGCGGTTGTCAAGCGCTCCTTGCTCAGGTGTTTCGCCGCGCGCCCGGGCAGAGGCTCACTGACGTGAGCACTACAGGCGGCTACTCCCCGGCCGCCCACTCGACCCGCTCCGCGTCGCCCCAGAGCATTTCCAGGTCATAAAACCCCCGCGCCTCTTGGGAGAACACGTGCACGATGACATCTCCCAGGTCGAACAACACCCACTTGGCCTCGGTCTTGCCCTCGACGCCTCGCCTGCGAATGCCTTCGTTCTTGAGTTCCCGCGCCAGGTCCCCGGTCATGCTGCGGATCTGCCGCTCGTTCATGCCCGTGCAGATCACGAAGTAGTCCGCGAAGTCGATGCGGCCCCTCATGTCGAGAATGACGATGTCCTGCGCGATCTTCTAGGCAAGGAACCGGGCGCAAAAAATGGCTGTGTCGCGGGGGTCCACGGTGTTGGGATCAGCTACTCGCTTGCGACGCGCTCCACGCGCAACTCGTCGAGGTCGGCCCCGCAGAGGTGGCAGAAGCGGGCGTAGGGGGCGTTGTTGCCGAGGCAGTCGTTGCAATGGGTGAACAGCAACGTGCCGCAGAGGATGCAAAAATTGGCGTCCGGGTAGTGCTTGTCGTACTGGCACTGAACGTTCGGGCAGCGCCGGCCGGCAGGCAGGTGCTCGTCGGGAAGATCCGCGTGCAGGTCTTCCTCTGCCGGCGCCACTTCGGCCTCCTCCACGGGAGCCTCGTCTGGCGCGGCGCCGATTGCATTCTCTTCTTCTGGAAGCTCCTCGTCGAGAGCTTCAACAGACGTGTCTCGTTCCTCGTCTATCATCATATCTCGCCTCCGAAGTGAAGGCTGTGCAAGACGGCGGGCGGCAGGGTGTGCTTGCCCTGCCACCCGCGGAAACGGGCTAGTTCAGATGCAACCATCCACCGATGATCGGGGACATCTTGACGACAAACCCGGCAAACACAACGGAGACCATCGACATCAGCTTGATGAGGATGTTCAGCGAGGGGCCGGACGTGTCCTTGAACGGGTCGCCAACCGTGTCGCCTACGACGCCGGCCATGTGGCGCTCGCTGCCCTTGCCGGTCAGCGGGTGGACCTTGTCGATGTCGCCATCGGCATAGGTTTTGTCTTCATTCTCGATGGACTTCTTGGCGTTGTCCCAGGCGCCGCCCGCGTTGGCCATCATGATGGCCAGGGCGAAGCCGCAGGAGAGCCCGCCCGCGAGCAGGCCCATGACGCCCGCGACGCCGAGGATGCAGCCCACCGCAACCGGCGCGATGAGCGCCATGAGCGACGGCACGATCATCTCCTTCTGCGCGCCCTTGGTGCTGATCGCCACGCAGGACTCGTAGTCGGGCGTAGTCGTGCCTTCCATGATGCCTGCGATCTCGCGGAACTGGCGGCGCACCTCTTCGACCATCGCGCCGGCCGCGCGGCCGACAGCCTTCATGGTCATGGCGCAGAAGACGAACGTTAGCATGGCGCCGATAAACATGCCGCACAGCACCCTCGGGTTCATGAGCGTCACCTCATAGAAGCTCATGAAATCCTCCATGGAGGCCGCGCGGATGCCTACGAGTTGGCCGCTCTCGATAAAGGGCTGCATGTTCTGGTCGCCGAGTTCCTTGCCTTTCTTCAGACCCCCGCCGAGCGCTTCGCGCACCGCGCCGTTCTTGTCGAGGTACATGTCGCTCTTGATCTTCTCGATGTTGTCCTTGCCCACGACCTTCCTGAAGTGGGCGAAGTACCCGTTGTCGAGATATCGGAACGTGGGCTTGCCTTCGACCTGGAAGGTCGGCGCCTTGGCCCCGGGCACGCCCATTGCGATCCTCGTGGCCACTTCCGTGGCGACCTTGGCCGCCACCTTCGTCGCGACCTCTCGGGCGATCGTCGCGGGATCCTGCGAGGCCACCACAGGGGCGACGGTCGCCGCGGCCGGGGTGGGGCTCTCGTCGAGTTGCCGCATAATCGCAGGCTGGTTCGCGGCCGCGTACCCATCGCCCATGCGCACCACGCCCACGCGCACTTCTTCCATGTACGCGGCGAGCAGCGCGAGCGCGGTGAGCGCTGCGGAGCCGATGGCGAAGCCTTTGCCCGTTGCTGCGGTAGTGTTGCCAAGCGCATCGAGAGCATCCGTGCGCTCCCGCACGTACGCCTCCTGGCCGCTCATCTCCGCGTTGCCGCCCGCGTTGTCCGCGATGGGGCCGTACGCGTCGGTGGCCAGCGTGATGCCGAGGGTCGACAGCATGCCTACCGCGGCCACGCCCACGCCGTAGAGGCCGAGCGCCGTGTTGCCACTAAATCCGCCCGCGACGCCAAAGGCCAAGAGCGTGGCGATGACCACCGCAATCACAGGCACCGCGGTGGAGGCCATGCCTTCTGCGATGCCGGCGATGATGACGGTGGCAGGGCCGGTGTCCGCCTGCTTCGCGATGCCCTGCGTGGGCTCGAAGTCGGCGGAGGTGTAGTAGAGGATCGACGCGCCTATAAGCAGACCCGCGACGAGGCCCACGACCACTGCCGTGGCGATGCGGAAGCCCAGGGCGGCGCCGAGCAGCCAGGGCGCGAAAATGAATGTGCCAACCAAGACGAGAACCGAGGCAAGGATAATGCCGTTGCCGAGGGCCCACAGGAGTTTCTTCTGGGACGCGCCCTCCTCGGTCTTGACCACGAAGCAACCCACGATGGAGCAGACGATGCCGATGGCCGCGATGACCATGGGCAGCACCGCGGCATTCATGGCAAGCTGCGGCTTGGCGGGGGCGTAGATGGCCATGGCCGCCACGCCGAGCGCCGCGCTCGCCAGGATGGAGCCGCAGTACGACTCGTACAGGTCCGCACCCATGCCGGCCACGTCGCCCACGTTGTCGCCCACGTTGTCCGCGATGGTGGCTGGGTTCCGCGGGTCGTCTTCGGGGATGCCCGCTTCGACCTTGCCCACGAGGTCCGCACCCACGTCCGCGGCCTTCGTGAAGATGCCGCCACCCACGCGTGCAAAGAGGGCCTGCGTGCTTGCGCCGAAACCGAAGCAGAGCATGATGACGGTGATGTCATGCAACGGCAGGCCCATGCCAAACCACAGGAATGCGAACCAGATCGAGATGTCGATCAGGCCGAGGCCCACCACGACAAGGCCCATGACCGCGCCACTGCGGAACGCGATCTGGAGGCCCTTGTTCAGGCTGTCCTTGGCGGCCGCGGCGGTGCGGTTGCTCGCGCTCGTGGCGGTCTTCATGCCAAAGAAGCCGGCCAAGCCTGAGAAAAAAGCTCCCGTCAGGAACGCAAAGGGCACCCAACCGGACTGCGCCTTGAATCCGAACGCGACAATCGCCAGGAGGATGACCGCACAAACAATGAAGATGAGCACGACTGTGTACTGTTGCCGCAGGTAGGCCATTGCGCCCTTTTTCACGTGCGCAGCGATCTCGACCATTTTTTCGTCGCCCGGGTCCGCCTCGAGCAAGTCCTTGTAGAACTTCCATGCAAAAAAGAGCGCGGCGATCGAGCCGATCGGGCACAGCCACCAGACCAACGGGACGCTCTGCTGCGCCGCGGCCGCGGCTGCGCCGGCGGCGAACGCGTCGGCGCCAAACGCGGCCATCGCGACAAGCGCCGTCGCGCTGACGAGGGGCAAACGTCTGCTAATTCCACTCCCTATCACGAGCACAAGCTCCTTTCCTCACGATGAGAAGACGAACGTGTCTGTTGTTGGCTTCCTGGCGGTCCGGGAAGTCGGCAAAATAGAGCGAACGAGTAAACCAGGTCCGGTCTCTGGCGTCAAGCGCGTGTCGCTGCTTGCGCGATGTTTGGCCGTGATCCGCCACGCCTCGGTCTGAGCTTTACCCAACGAACTCCACACCCAAGAAAGACCTCCGTTCCGCGACGGACCGGCCCTACGCGCCTGCTATTCCCCCTGCCCCACCGTGCGGAAACGAATCGTCACGCTCAAGGTGTCTTCGCCCTGCGTCGACGCGGCCGTCACGCCGCCCTCATCGGCCGCGGCCGCGGCCGCGCCTACCGACTCCCGGTCCAGTTGGTAACCCGCCTGATTCAGCTTGGCCAGAAGGGCCTCGTAGTCGGCTTCTCTGAGCGACCAGTGTAGTTCTTCGCCAGCACCGGCGGCGGGTTGGGCCGCGATAGCCTCGATTTGCGCTGCGAGCTTCAACACATCCTCGCGCGCCCGCGAGACATCGTTTGTGGCGACGGTGATGCGCCGGGTGCGGCTGCCGGTGGTGTGCATGGATGGCGCCAGCCGCGGCCGCGCATCGTCGCCCTTTTCAACTGCGCGTGGCCGCTGCTTGGCCTGCCGCCGCGCGCGTGCGGCCGCACCGGCGCCCACGATCGGCTCCTGCGCCTTCTGGGTCATGATGACAAATGTGCCGGCCATGGCCACAAGCACCGCGGCCGCGGCGGCCACAAGCCGGTTGAGCCGGATCACGTTGCCGGACGGAGCCGCGCCGGTGCGGCGCACTTCGGCCATCACGTTCGCGGCCACGCTCGCGGGCGCGGGCGCCTCCGGCAGCGAGTGCAACTCGGCGACCACGGCCGCAATCTCGCGGTGCAGACGGTGGCAATCGGCGCACGTTTCTAGATGCGCGGCCACGCGAGACGCCTGGTCGTCAGACAACTCTCCGTCGATGTAAGCGGAAAGCTGGTCTTGGATTTGTCGGCAGTTCATGAGTGAGGACTCCGCCGCGGTGCGGTGGCCGCCACGGCACCGGCGTGCATCAGATGCATCCCAACAGGGGCGCAAGTATCTCCTTGAGCGCCAGCCGCGCACGATGGATGCGCGATTTCACGGTACCGACGGGACAGCCGAGGATCTCGGCCATTTGATCGTACGTGCAGCCCTGGAGATCCCGCAATGCAATGGCATCTCGGAATTCCGGGTCCAGCGTGTTGACCGCGTGCACCACGGCCTTGCGGCGCTCTTCGGCCTCGAGGGCCTCGTCTGGGCTGCGCCGCGGATCAGGGGGGTCGATGGTGGCCACTGGGTCGTCGGGCTCGCTCGTGCCGATGGCCGCGGCCGTAGGGAGCTGTTTCTTGCGGCGATGGCTGATGACGGTGTTCACAGCGATGCGGAAGATCCACGTGTGAAACGAGGCCTCGGCCCGGAAGGCGTGCAGCGCCCGGAAGGCGCGGATGAACGCTTCCTGGGTGAGGTCCTCCGCGTCCTGGCGATCCCGCACCATGCGCAGCACTAGGGCGTGGATGCGGTCTTGGTAGCGCAGCACCAGGCGCTCGTACGCATCTGTGTCACCGGCCTGAACGCGGGCAATCGCGGCCGCGTCTTGGGCGTGAATCTCGGCTAGGTCGGTCGTGTGGCTCATACCTTTAGACGCATGGTGGGGCGTCGGGGTTCCCGATGCTGCGACATGCCGCCGGCGGACTTGGCGCACGGCTGCGTTGCACGGCGCTCGACGTGCCCAAGGCACGCCTTCGCAACCGTGCGCCTGGCATCGACGCCCGCCTGAACTCGCGAGAAATGCAGGCTAGTCTTTTGACCGGTCGATGAGGAACCTGAGCACGGGACGCCCGGGCGGCTTCTTCGCGCCATCGGCCGTCTTGTCTTCCTGCTTCGCCGGGGCCGACGTTTTCTGCGCTGGCTTCAATATGATTCTAGGCTTCTCAGGCTGCTCGCGGCTGATAAGCCGAAAGCGTTGATCCTTGCAGTGGTATACCGCCTTGACACCCGTCATGAGCACCCCGGGCTCCTTGACTTTGACCAGTTCGCCGGGTTTGGGCAACAGCTCCGCGATGTCCGTCGTGTAGTCCCAGTACAAAGTCTCGCCCAGGCCCTCACGCTGGCCGTCTTGGAGGTGCACGCCCTGGGATGCTTGGATCGCCTTGATGTCATTCTTCCCGGTCAGCAGCATCGTCAGCAGGCCGGCCTGGAGTTCCGACGTGCCGCGCGTGGCGACCACGTTCCCCCGGAAGTCGATGGTGTGCGCCTGGCCATCAAACGCCATGCTGTCTTGCCACGTCACGTTCGTCGGTTCTGGTGTCGTGCCGTCCTTTGCGGATTTGCCGGGCACCGATGCCCGGCCGGGGCCGAAGCCATTGAGCTGCATCTTGGCTTCATGCATCACGAAGCGTTTTGACCAAATGCGGCGGCCCTGCTGCTGCAACTCGGCCATGGGCTCCCCTATGAGCACGATGCGGCCGTCCGCGAGTTGCCACTCGAACGAGTTGCCCTTCCCGACCCGGCCGGGTGTATCGATTTCGACGTCGTTGCGAGCGACGATCCGCGTCACGTCGTTGTCGTCGTTGAAGTAGGCTTCCAGCACCTCGCCCTTGATGACCGAATCGCCGCGCTCGGCCACTACGCCCTTTCGAAACACCGCGCGCTTGTCCTTGGTTGAAAGCTCCATACCGCCTACCCAGCGGACGCGGATCGGCTGCGCGTCGGGGCCCTTTGCGCCCTTTTTCGGCGGCAGCGTGAGGTCGCCAGGGCCCTCCCCCTTGGTGCGCTGGTCCTTGTCGAAGAAGTGGATGATCCGAGACCGCAGAACCGCCCCTTTTTGCTTCGCCACGGCAAACGGCTTGCCCGTGAGCTGGCCCCGCGCAGACTTCACATAGTAGATGAACTCCTCGCCTTGGGCCGAGCGCTCCCCCTGGACGATCGATACGTGGCCTTGAGCCCGCACGTCCGTCAGCGCCGGCTCCTTGCCACCGAGCGTCAGCTCCAACTTCGAGCACCGCAGAATGCCATCGCCACGTACGACTTTGACGTCGTCTGAGAAGACCGCCTTGCCTTCGGAGCGTTTGAACGTGAGCAGCCCACGCCAAACGATCTCGACCGGCCGCGGCGGGGCTTGTTTCGCTTTTTTTCCTTTCGGCTTCTTCTCGTCTTGCCCCATGCGTCCTTTTGTCACAAGGTAACCTCCGGTCGCGGTCGAGAACTCCTCGTCCGGCAGGAGGTACAGCGCGCGGGAGCATCGAAGCAGCATGCCCTTGGTCTCGACAACAACCATGGGGTCGCCGTCGAGAATCACCAATTCGTTCGCCGCGTCCCAGTTTAGCTTTGCGCCTCGCGCCGTATTCTTGCCATCGGTGATCACGACGTCGTGGGCAGCAATCAGCCGCGAGGGCTTGCGCGTTTTGGAATCCACGAAGATGAGAAGTTGGTCCGCGGTGAGTCGTGTGTTCCCTTGCGTGACCTCCACGTCGTCGTAAAACGTCGCACTGTGGTTGATGCGCTGGACCACGAGCCGGCCAGCGCACGAAATCCGCACCTCCGGCGGCGTGGGCGCCGCGGTTGTCGTCTTGGCGCCGGCCTGGTTGCGCCCGCCCCGATGCAAGAACGAGGCCCGCACATTCTTGAGGGACACGCGCACGTCACGTGGCACGGTTGCTTCGTTGCGGGTCACGTCAACAAGAAGGCCAGTGCCGCTGACGAGAATGTCCTTGCTGACAAGGCGCACGGGTTCGTCCGTCTCAAGCGTGTTGCTGTCGGGGTTGTACCGCATCTTCGATGTGTACAGTGCGGTGTTCTTGTCGAAACGGACCACCACGTCCTCATGGAGCATCGCCGCCTTTGTCCGGCGGTTGATGTCCGCCGTCTTGCTCGCCACGCGCAGCACTTGTTGGTCGCCGGTATCGGCGTTCACTCCCGTAAACATTTCGAGCGCAAAGTCGTAAACCTTGAACATGTTCCCCTTCACGTGGATGGCCCGGGCGCCGCTCGCAATCCACTGCGTCACGCCGGAACTGGAGACGCTAGGCATGCGAAAGTTGTGAAGTTCAGGCTGTGCAGGCGATGCCGGCCGGTCGGACGGGTCGCTGTCCTTCTCTTTCTGGCGGGGTGCAAAGACCCCATACATGAGCAGCCCCAGACAGCCAAGGAGAATCGCGTAAAGGAAGAGGCGTTTGGTGGTCATGGAATCACCGTTGACAAGGCGCCGGGCCAGGACTCAGAGGCCGTAGCGTTCGAGGATCTTGGCCCACTTCCCCTCGCGCTTGAGCAGCCACTCGATGGCTTCCCGCACCGCTCCGCGGCCGCCAGAAGCAGTGGTTACGTGCATGGCATGCGCTTTGGCCTCGGGCCTCGCGTTGGCGACGGCCACCGGGAGGCC
>JAJRTI010000056.1 GCA_024278415.1 Planctomycetota bacterium
CCTTCGGGCTGCGGTGTCCGCGAGGGGTTGCACGCAGGCGAAGAGCCGGGACGTTTGTTGTGAACCTGCCTGAATCCACTTCGAAACTGAAACTCCAGAATGCGACGCGTTGGGATACGTACAATCAGACCTACACCCCAACTTGGGCAGTCCCGCGGCCCACGGGGCAGCATTCTCGTGGACGCCGCTCCCAGGGTGATTGACAAGTCTCCATGAGCGTAACCGTGGGTCATCCCACGTGTCAACCATGGCACCGGCAACAAGAAGCCAAGATTCGGCTCTTGTCTTCTCAACGCGTGGAGGATACAGTTAGCGCGCCCCGGCTTGCCGAGTCTGAGGAGGAGATGTGAGCATGCAGCGATACGGATGGATCATTGGTGTCAAGGAAGAGAAGATCGACGAATACAAGAGACTGCACGCCGCGGTGTGGCCGGACGTGCTCAAGATGATCAAGGACTGCAACATTCAAAACTACTCGATCTATCTGCGCAAGCTCCCGGACGGCAAGCATTATCTCTTCAGCTACCTCGAGTACGTCGGAGAGGACTTCGAGGGCGACATGGCCAAGATGGTCAACGACGAAACCACGCAGAAATGGTGGGCCCTGTGCAAGCCCTGCCAAGAGCCGCTGCCGGGCCTCGCTGAGGGCGAGTGGTGGGCCGACATGGAGGAGGTGTTCCATTGCGATTGAGCCCCAGAGAACGCGTCCTCGCCGCGTTCGCACATGAGGAGCCCGACCGCGTGCCCGTCTGGCTCGGGTCGTCCCCCGAGTTCTGGGAGAAGCTGAAGAAACACACCGGCATCGACGACGACGAAGGCCTGCGCAAACGCATTGGGGATGACTTCCGCCGCGTCGCGGCGCAGTACGTGGGCCCCGAGCAGGAACTGTCCGCCGAGGCGACGTTCCGAAGCGTGTTCGGCATCGAGCGGCACGGGTACGGCTACGGCCAGCCCCTGACGCGCCCGCCTCTGGCCGAGGCGACACTGCCACAAACCCACGACTACCCATGGCCGGACCCAGATTGGATGGACGTGTCCGGCATCCGCGCACAGGCGGCCGCATGGCACGGCGAGTATGCCATCCTCGGAGGCGATTGGTCGCCGTTCTGGCACGACGCGATCGACCTGATCGGCATGGAGAGGCTCTGCATGCGCATGTTCGACGAGCCGGAAGCCGTGGACGCCGTCCTCCAGCACATCGTGGACTTCTACGCCGCGGTGAGCGAGCGCATCTTTGAGGCGGCCGGCGATGTGATCGACATCTTCTTCATCGGCAACGACTTTGGCGCACAGCAAGGCCCGTTGATAGGCCCGCGGCAATTCGAGCGTTTCATGCTGCCCCACTTGAAACGCCTCATCGACCTCGGCCATCGCCACGCTCTCAAAGTGCAACTGCATTGCTGCGGCGGTTTCAGGCCGCTGATCCCGATGTTGATCCAGGCCGGTCTGGACGCGGTGCACGCGATACAGCCGGGCTGCGGGGGCATGGACTTGAGGAGCCTCAAGGCGGAGTTTGGGGATCAGATCGTGTTCAACGGGGCCATCGACTCCCACTCGGTGCTGATCGACGGCGCGCCGGAGTCCGTGCGTCAGGCCACCCGCGAAGTGCTGGAGATCATGATGCCCGGCGGCGGCTACGTCGCGGGGGCCAGCCATGACTATGTGCTGGAAGAGACGCCGGCCGAGAACGTGCTCGCCATGTTCGACGCTGTCCGCGAGTTCGGCGTGTATGCCGAGTGAAGATGTCGCTCGCGGCCGCGCGTGGAGCCACCTCAGCGTTGGACAGCGTACGGGATCCTGAGTTTCGGGGACGCCATTCCGATTGAACAGCAGACACGCGTCGCTTCGGCGTACGCGCATGCGAATTCGCCAAGTCGCGACTGCCAGCCATCGCGAGGCGCCGGCAGGCGAGCGGAGGGGGCCTCAGCCCGCGGCCGGCTGCGCGGCGCGCCAGCCTTGCTTCAGCATCGCGCTGAGCCTCGCGACCGTCTCCTTGTGCTCTGGCCGGTTTGCGAGGTTCACGTTCTCGGCTGGGTCCCTTTCGTGGTCGTACAGCTCCCGCGCGACCGGCTCCTGGCCGAGCGCGCCCCATTCGGTGTAGCGGTAGCGGTCGGTGCGCATGGAGTAGCCCATGTTGCGGCCGCGGGGGTATTGGCTGAACGCGGCCTTCTTCCACGGCAGGTCGGGATTGTCCATGAGCGGCCGGAAGCTCGTGCCTTCGAGCCCGCCGGGCATGGGCAGGCCGCAGAGGTCCACGAGCGAGGGGTAGATGTCCACGAACTCGGTGAGCGCGCGGGGCTTGCCGCCCTTGGCCTTTTGGTCGGGCGACGCGCAGATCAGGGGCGCGTGTGCGGAGGTCTCGAAGTTCGTGTGCTTGCACCACAGGCCGTGCTCGCCGAGCTGCCAGCCGTGGTCGCCCCAGAGCACGATGACCGTTTTGTCCCGCAAGCCGAGCCGGTCCAACTCGCTCAGCACTTTGCCGATCTG
The DNA here is from genome assembly GCA_024278415.1 of Planctomycetota bacterium. Next base: position 2,488 of record JAJRTI010000056.1, read on the forward strand.
CACGTCGATGTAGCTCGTGCAGGCGTAGTATCCGCGGATCAACTCCAGCGCCTTTTCGTCGGGGATCTTGCCTTTCGTTGGGATGTCATTGTACGCGCGTAGTTCGCCGGAATTGTGCAGCGCGATGGGCGGGCAGTCCTTCGGTGCGAAAGGATTGTCCGCGAGCGTGAGCGAGCCCTTGGGATACAGGTCGTAGTAGCGCTTCGGCGCGACGAAGGGCAGGTGCGGCTTGAGGAAACCCGCGGCCAGGAAGAACCGCTTGTCCTTCACTTGGCGCATGACCTTGATGACCTCGTCGGCGATCTTGCCGTCGGCCAGCGCGTTGTCTGCGCAATCGGGGTTCTCCCATGCCGGCCCGCGGACGCGAAACCTGGGCCGGGACCGCTTGAGCACGAGGCCGGTCTTGGGGTCGCGCTTGACCACCTTGCTGCTCCAGCGCTTGCCAGCTTTCCTTGCCGCTGCGCGGCGTTTGTTCATGTCCGCTACGGTTTCGGGCTTCAGGTAGCCGGGCGCTTTGGGGTGCCACGATTTCACGCTCCAGGTGGCCGGATCGTCGAGGCCGCCGTGGTAGACCTTGCCGAAGCCCGCGCTGAAGTAGCCGTGGTTCTTGAAGTGCTGGCCCAGTGTGACCACGTCGGGCAGGTGCAGGCGGAAGTGGGTCTGGAGGTCGTACACGCGCGTCGTGTCCGGCCGGCGCCCCGTCATGAGCGACGTGCGCGAGGGGCTGCACACGGCCTGCTGGCAGTAAGCGCGCAGGAACGTCGTGCCGCTCGCCGCGAGCGCGTCGATGTGGGGCGTGATCATCTTCTCGTGGCCGTAGCAGCCAAGCTGCGGCCGGAGGTCGTCCACCGGGATGAAGAGGACGTTGTACTTGCCGCCAGCCGCGGCCGCGCCCGCGGCGAGTGCGGCCTGCGGGATTGCGCTTGCGCCAAGCGTGCAGGCCGCGCCCTTGAGCGCGGCCGTCAGGAATTCACGTCGGGTGTGTTGGGGCATGCGTCTCTCCTCATCGCTCGATCACGCGCTCATGGATCACTGTTTCAGTATGGCCGATCAGGTAGGCGTCGGCAATAGCCAAGGCGCAGGGCGGCGTCGCGGCGAACTCGATCTCCAGGCCGGCGATCTGCGCGGCGCCCTGCGGCGCAAGAAGTTGAAGCGGCACTGACGCCAACTGCCACGTCTCGCGTAGGTCGTCGACGCACATGAATGCCGAGGCCGAGGCGGCACGACTGCCGCTGGACAGCGCCAACCAGGGGCCTGGCTCCGCGGCCTCGCCAAAGAGCCCTCGGAACCGGGTAGCGTGCCCGCCGACGCGCCCAACGCTGTTCAGGTAGAAGCGCAGGTATCCGCCTTGGCTCAAGAACGGCTCCAGCGCCAACGGATCGAAGCGGACACGGCCCCGGCCGCCCGCGGCCGAAGCGCGCAAGAGCAACGCCGGCTCGCCGGGAGTGTGCTCGTAAGCGTCCGTCCGGCGAATGCTCCCGCCCGCACTGGCAGAGAGATCCCACCGCGTGTTGCGCAGCATGTACACGGCGTCGGCCATGTGGATCGGCGAGTCGATCTCGTGCGGATCGTAGCCCCGCGCGATCATCCGAAGCAATTGCAGCCGCGCTTCGAGACGGGCCTTCTCGCGCCGGGCCGCGGCCGAGTCTTCCACACGCAACCGCAACAGCGCCTCCAGCGCGCGCCCCACCAGCGCGTCGGCCTCGATGTATTGGCCGGCGTGAATGTGCCGCGTTGCGCGGCGCTCCATGCCTCGCACGGCCTCAACCGTGGGCGTCGCGCGCGGCGGCGCTTGGCTTGCCGCCGCGGCCGCGGCAGGCAGCAGCACGGCAAGTATCCATTTTGTCCGGCTGAGTCGCATGATGCAGGTTCCCTGGTGCAGACCAGCATAGCTTAGCGCGGCCCTTGCTCGCAACTCAGCCGACCGCCCGCGCGTGGCGCGGCTTGACTTCGCGGGCGGCTGCCTTTACAAAGCGGGCTTCACCCGCAACCCGGGAGCGGAACGCCTTCGCGTGCCGACGGACGGCGAAGGCCGTCCGCTCCGGGCAAGCAACTTCTTGTTTTTCATGACAGTTCTGGATGGATAAGGCGCTAAGTGGCTTGCAGCCGCAAGGTGAACGCCAACCCTATCGAGACGAACAATGGACCCCCAGAAGAACCGAGCGATCTACGACATTGAGCTGCGAGACTGGCTGCCCGATCAGATCCTCGACGCGCATATACACATCATTCACCGAGACAGCTACCCCACCGACTTCGACCCCGGGCCGGAGCTATGGATGAGCCACGTGAACCGCGGCTCCTACACGATCGAGGATTGCCAAGCCGACGCGGCTGCCATCTTGCCGGGCCAAGAGTTCTCCGGACTGTGCTTTGGGTCGCCTTCCGGCAATGAGTGCCGCGGCCACGCCAACCGCTACGTCGCGGGCTTCTGTGACAACGACCGTTGGTTCGGCCTCGCGCTCGTCTCGCCAGAAGATTCAGTCGATCAAGTGGAGCAGTGGATTCGGAAGACCCCCCTGCTCGGGTACAAGCCCTACCGCAACTACGTCACCTCGAAGCCACGCGAGGAGGTGGGCATCCACGACATGCTGCCCCAGCGGCACATGGAGCTGGCCGATCGGCTCGGCCTCATCATCATGCTCCACATCCCGCGCGCGAAGCGTCTCGCCGATCCAGACAACCAGCGCGAGATCATCCAGCTTGCCGACCGCTACCCCCGCGCGCAGATCGTGCTCGCGCACGTGGGCCGAGCGTACTACTTGGGCAACGTGGTGGGGCAACTCGATGAGATCCGCAAGCGGCCCAACCTCTGGGTCGACGTCGCCATGCTCAACCACTGGGAAGTGATCGAGTACGTCCTCCAGAATTTCCCCCGCGAGCGCATCCTCTTCGGCACGGACCTGCCCATCTCGCGCTTCGGCGGCAAATCGGTCGAGATCAACAACGACTACGCGTACATAACCGAGGACAACATCGACATCGGCAACGCGATTTACGACGCGCGCGGTGTGGTCGAGTTTACCTACTTCTACTACGAAGAGCTGCGCGCGATCCGCAAGGCCGCCGAGCGAGCGGGACTGACGCGCGATGAGATCGAAGCGCTGTTCTACGGCAATGCGATGCGCTTGCTGCGTGGGGCAATTGCAGGAAAGAGATAGGGCGGGGACGTTACTGGTGCTGGACGTCCACGTCCAGCCCCCCGCCGCTGCGCACGTCTCGTCCGCTTGAGCCCTCGGGTTGGCTGCGGACCGGAGTGGGCTGTGCCCCCATCCCAGCCTTCCCCCAAGGGGGGAAGGAGGCCGCCACGGGTCAGGGGACACGATGCAATCCGACGGCAGGCCGCCGGCTTCCCTGCCTGCGCCGCGCACGGCGCGGCAGGCAGGCGCATCGCGTCCCCGCGGCTACTCCGTGTGAAGGTCGATGCAGTAGACCGCCGCGTGGTTGCGGATGTAGAGCCGGTCGCCCATGAGCGCCGGGTACGACCACACCTCGGTCTCCTCGAAGAGTTGGAGCTTCGAGAGCACCTGGAACTTGCTGCGGTCCGCCGCGATGACCAGGAGCTGTCCCGGCACGGTTACCGCGAGGAGGCGGCCGTTGCCGGCGATGAGCGACGCGTAGTCGTCGAACGCGCGGCCGTCCACGCCCTCCCACGCGGTCTTGAGGCCCTTGCTGAGGTCGAGGCAGAACAGCGCGCCGGAGACTCCGAACGCGAACCCGTTGTGCACGACCGGGGTCGCGGTGTCGGGCATGAGATCCTCATTGCTCGCGATGGGCTTGGGCTTGATGCGGCCGTCGGGGCCGAACGCGTACAGCCGCGTGCCGTTGTTCTCGGTCGAGACCAGCAGCTTGCCGTTGACGTTGACCGGCGTGGCCACGTTGAAGTCGCCGTCGTATTGGGGCACGACTTCCCACAGCCGCTTGCCCGTCGCCAGGTCCCATCCGCCGAGCGACGACACGTCGTAGCCCACGACTTGGCGCACGTTGCCGAACGTGCCGACGATGAAGCTTGCGTATGCGCCGGCCCGGCCGGGCGTCTTCCAGATCACCTTGCCCGTGGCCGGGTCGAGAGCGGCGATGGCCGCGTCCTTCGCCCCGGGCGAAACGATGAGCTTGCCGTCCGCGAGGAGAGGCGACACGCACATGCCCCATTGGAGCGGCCGCGACCCAAAGTCGGTGAACACGTTCCGCTTCCACACCACCTCCCCGGTCGCGAGCTTCACGCAGTGCAAGTGGCCGTACGCGCCCAGCAGGTAAACAAGCCCGTTGTGGATCAGCGGTGTCGCGCGAGGGGAATTGCTGTAGTTCATGTTGCCCGGCGCGGGATACTGGAGGGCCCAGACCTGCGCGCCGGTTTGTGTGTCGAGGCAGCGCCACACATCGTCCTTCTGGTCGTCGGTCTTGTCCGCGACGATGAGGAACTGCTGCGTCGCGGCGATGCCGGACAAGCCGAGTCCAGTGAGCGGCCGCTTCCAGATCAGCCGCGGCTTGGCCGGCAGCTTGGCCGGCACGTCTAGGCTGTGGCCGTTGCGCTGAGGCCCAAGCCATTGCGTCCACTCCGAGCCGGGCTCGATCGCCACGAACCCAAGCTTCGACTCCATGGCCTCCAGCAGCTCCGGCTTCGACCGCATCGCGAGCAAGGCGCTCTTGATCGCGGCTTCGCCTTTGTCGCCGACTGCATCCGTCACGAACGCGGCCACAAAGGGCAACGGTAACGTGCGCGCGATCACACGCAGTTCGCCTTTGTCGATGGTGCTACACCCCACGAGCAGAGGCATGGCATAGCTGGAGATGACCGCGGCGTCCGCGCGTTTCTCGATCACCTCTACGGCCGCAACGTTGCAGCCGGGGCTGGTGGCCACCTCCTTCGGGGGCGGCACTCCGGCCATTTCGAGCGCGGCGAACGCAGCGGCGTACTTCTCGGCCGACTCTTGCGGGCCGAACACGATGCGCTTGTCCTTGAGGTCGGCGAGCGACTTGGCCTGGCTGTCCCCGCGCACAACGAACATGCCGTCGAGCGTCGTAAGCCCCTGCTTGTCCGTGAGCATGGCGATGGGCCGCACCGGCAGCTTCGCCCGGGCTGCGTCGTACGCGGCCACCGAGCGCTTGCCGATGATGAGGTGGACTCTCTGCCCTCCCTTCAACACACGGCCCAGGCTCTCGCTATACGCGAGTTCCACGGGCCGGCCGAGCCGGGCCTCCATGAACTTCGCGAGCTGGCCGTAGCGTCGCTGCGCGTAGCCCGCGACGCACGCACATGCGAGCGGCGCAGCCAGCGGGTCCATGACGACCATGCGCAACGGCCCCGGCTCTCCGGCCGGCGCGGCGCGCCACAGCGGCAGGGCCGCCAAGATGCAACTGATCAGGGCGCTGCCTGGCGACCGCGGGAGGATGCCGTTCTTCATGTCGCTCTTTCGTAGCTAGTTCGCGGCCAGATCCCCGCAGACCAATTCCTTGTCACTACGGATATAGACCCGGCGATTCGCAAACGCCGGGTGCGACCAGCAGACCCCCCGCTTGTGCTGCTCGTACGTCGGCTCGATGAGCTTGGCGCGGCTGA
>JAJRTI010000760.1 GCA_024278415.1 Planctomycetota bacterium
AAACCCCAATAGGCCGAGGCCTCGCGCTTAACATCATGCATGGCGGAGGTGTCGAACGCGGCGCCGCCGAGATGCGAGCGCGGGAGCGCTCCGCTTGTAGTGGCGACCGTCAGGGCGCCCTCTGCGCCGATGGCGATTCGCTACCCGAGCGGAAGGCCCTCACGGGCCTACTACAAACGCGACATCGCCGGCTTGCGGCGCCACAGCACAGGTGGGACAACTGGGGTTTTGCAAGTGGCTCGACTGCCAGCATGAATCACCACAGGGCAAGCCTGTGGCATCCGTCCCGGAGAGGGGGGTAAAGAGCAGTGCGGCAGGCCGTTCGCCGTAGCGGCGGACGTGGCCGCCTACCGGGAGTGGCTTGAAAGCCAAGAGCCACGTTCCGCGCGCCCGCAGGCAGTCCCAGAGCTTGTTGGCCGCAGGATTGTTGCCCACGCTGATCTCGTGGCGAAGCGATGATGCAACACCTGGCCAGGTGTTGCATCATCGCCAAGGCGGATGCCTCTGGCGCCATGGGCTCCTCGCGTGTTGTATTTGGCGGAAGTGCTGCCCGTTTCTTCGTCTCGTCTGCGCGGCTGAGCCTGTGCGGCGATGGCCGGGCCCTTGCCGATCTGATACGATCCTAGCCTTTTCTGGCTGGTCGAGGTTCCCTGTGGTAGAGCGTGAAACAATTGCCCCGAGTTGGCAGGCCCGCGTCGGCGCGCGTATGGTCGAGTTGGCCCAGCCGGGTTACGTGGGCGGGCTCATGGCATTAGGCATGCTCGTCGCGTTCGGGCCCACGTTTCTCGCGCGCGAGTATGTGGCCTTGGCCTACTCGGTGCTGCTCGTCGCGTCGGGCCTGGCGTTTCGCCGGCTGCGCCGGGCCGGCGCGTCGGCGCCGCTCGATCGCCTCACGAAGCGGCTGTGCGCGGCGTCGGTGGCCGTGTCCACGCTCATTTTCGCGATCGCGGGCCTCATCAGCGTCCACTCGACGCGGCCGCGCACCCTGCCGTGGTACGACCAGGGTGCGTACCTCGTGGACGCGGCGAAGATCCGCGACATGGGCGGGCCGTTTGTCGCGCTGGGCCGGTGCTTCCGCGGCGAGTACGTCAAGAGCGACCGCGACCCGCTGTTCTCGCTCGTGCTATCGCCCTTCGCGGTCGGCGAACGGCAGTCGGTTCAGTTTTTTGAACGCGCCAAGCTCGTCGCGTGGGGCTTCGGCGTGCTGGCGGTTGGCAGCGCGGGCTTCGTGGTCTGGCGGCTGTTCAGCCCGGCCGCGGCGGTGGTCGCGGTTTTTGGGTTGTCCATGAACCACTTCCTGCTCCAGCACAGCAGCTTGGTCAACTGTGAGCCGCTGTACGTATTGCTCGCGGTGTGGGCGGTGTATCTCATGGTGCTCGGGGTCGAGCGGCGGTGGCTGTGGACCGCGGCTGGCGCGGTAACTGGGCTGGCGCACATGAGCAAAGGCTCGGGGATCCTCTTTGCCGGCGCGTTCGCCGTGGCCGCGGCCGTGAAGTTGCGCGGGCGCGTGTTGCGCGAGAAGCACGTATACGGCTTCGGGCTCGCCTTCTTCCTGGTCCTTACGCCGTTCCTGTGGCACAACGCGGTCAAGTATGGCAACCCCCTCTACAACCCCAACGCCAAGCTCATGTGGGCCGATAATTGGGGGCACGCGACAAGCCTCTCCCCAGAGCAAGTTCAGCAACTCGGCTTCTGGCCCTACATGCAGAAGCACACGCTCGGCGAGGTGGCGTCGCGGATGTTCACCGGGCTCATGGAAGTGCGGCGCTACTTTGTCACCACCGGCGAACTACGCGTGATGAAGCTGAAGTATGCGTACGGCGGGTGCGTGGTCTTGCTCGCGGTGTTGGGCTGGGTGTTCGACCGCGACCGGTTTAGGCAATGCCTGTTCGCGGCCGTCGTGGTGTTCTTCTTCCTGCTCATCGGCTGGCTACGGGGCATCGGCACGTCCGAGAAACACATCCTGCCTCTCGTGCCATTCGTGTATGCCTACTTTGGGCATTTACTATCGGAAGCCTGCGTTGCTGGGGAGGCCGGCCGCGCGCCGGCATGGCGCCGCGCGGCCATCGTGCATCTCGCCGCCGGAGTGCTCTGCATCCTCCTGCTCGTCATCACGAAATGGGAGCGCCTCTTCACGTCGCTATCGTGAAACGGACGCCGTCGCGCTTGTAGTAGGTCCGTCAGGGCCTTCCGCTAGCGCTAGGGTGGCGACCGCCATCGGATCAGTGGCGCCCTTACGGTCGCCACTACGAGCGCTTCGCTCCCACAGTCGCGCTCGGGATCAATCTCTGCGCGTGCGTCAAGGCTTGATCGCGGCCCGAAGGGCTGCGTGGCCCCTGCTCGTGAGATACACCGGCGTGGAGCCGACACGCAGGCGCGGCCCGGCAAGCGTGTTGCCCATGATGTCCCGCGCGGCTACGCCCTGGGGCAGGCGAAGCTCGCGTTCGCCGCGCTCTACCCATACGATCGCGAGCGCACCTGGAAGCGTATCAAAGAAGTACGCGCGCAAGCCGTTGTCTGAGACGCGGGGAGGCAGGGGCTTGGGCGCAGGGCCGAGCCGGTTGGCCAGAGCGGAGAGCGCGGCGTACATCTTGCGCGGCTGGCCGCCGTACTCGAAGAAGATGCCGGAGCCGCTGCGGCCGTTGAGGGCGTCGCTTGTGCCCGCGTGGAAGAATATCTTGGCCACGCCCCACGTGCTGTACACCGCGGCCATCTTCACCAACGCCTCGGACGCCGCGCGCTCGGACGGCCAGCGGGACCGGCTCATGGTCGCGTTGCCGATGGTGCTCGGCGTCATGCAGGGGTCGTCGTCCGCGTAGCAGCCGTACTCGGTCAGCCAGATGGGCTTGGCCTCGCCGCGGGCTTGCATGAGGCGCCGCGTCTCCGCGAGGTCGTCTTCGTACGATTCGGGCGGCACGGCGTAGGGGTACTGGTGGATCGTCATCCCGTCGACCCACTGGAGCCCGCCGGCCTCGATAAACTCGCGCGTGCGGCGATGGCCGGCCCAGATGTCGATGCCGCCGAGGATCGTGGCGTCGGGTTGCTCCGCGCGGATCACGTCGTGCGCGACCTTCAGATGCGCGAGGTAGTCCGCCATCTTGTATCCGAACCGCGCGGGCAGCGAGTAGGCCGTGAACAGCGGCTCGTTGAAGATCTCGTAACAGTCAAGCCGGCCGCGGTAGTGCTTCACGCTCTGCTCGATGTAGCGCCGGAAGTCGGCCATGTCCTTGGCCGCGTGCGCCACGGTGTAGAGATAGACGAGGTGCGTCTTCTTCCCCGCGGCCTTGCGCACTTGCTCCAGGTCCGCGCGGCTGCTCCACGGCGCCGACGGAAAGGGAAACATGGCCGGCACGGCCAAGCCTTCCTTGAGCACGCGGTCGATCTGAGCGTCGGCTTTGGCCCAGTCGAACCGCCCGCGCTCAGGCTCGACCGTCTGCCACGTGATCGACCAGTCGCGCATGGCCGTGAGCCCGGCTTGCTTCGCGAGCCGCAGCAGGAACGCCCAGGGGTAGGCGTGGTTCATGCCAAAGGGAGATTTGTTGAACCGATAGGGATCGATGATCGCGCAGCGCAGCGGCTCCACAGGCCCCGCGCCGGCGGCCGGCTCCCAGCGCACGCGATAGAAGCCGCGGCGCCCGGCCAGCAGGCCCTTCAGCTCCGCTTGCCCGCGCTGCCCCGCGGCCAGGCGCAACTCGGGCCGCGCCACGAGCACTTCGTTGTCAAAGAAATCCGTCACGACCAGCCGGCCCCGCACCGTGGCCTCCGCGGCGCCTGCGTTGTACGCCACCACGCGCACGGTCTGGCCCGCGGTGGGATCGGTGAAGATGTTGCCGAGCGCAGGCGTGTCGATGAAGCTCTCGACCGCCTGCCGGGGCGCGTACGCGCTCGCGGCGTCGCCGGCCTCCAACTGCACGCCATCGACCCACAGGGTCGCCTTCTCAATAGGCGACTTGCTCAAATCCGGCCCGATCGCGCACCAGACCGTTTGTCGCCGCGATTTGAACGCGAACTCCACGCGGCGCCACTTCGGCCCTGCCTCGACCGCCTTGTTCTCGCGCGACCACGGGCTATGGTGGGCCACGAGGGACACGGGCACGCTGGGCTGGTCCGCCTTGATCCAGCACGAGAACACGTAGGGCTTGCGCGGCTCGACCTGGGCCCACCCGACGTGGCCGGCCAGGGCCGTGTGGATGGGCGTCTCGATGGGATCGAAGTAGTCGAAGTAGAACACCGGCGCGCGGCGCTTGTCTATCGTGATGCGCAGGCTGCGCGAGCCGAACTTGGCGACGGAGTCGTCGGCCTCACCCATGAGCCGGGACACGTTGCCGCCCCAGAAGCGAATGTTCGGCGACCAGCTCCCCCACCCGGCCGCGCCGCACTCGAAGCTGCTGTTGGGCACGAGGTTGCGCACGCCCTTCGCGGAGATCTGCGGGTGGTTCTCATAGCGGAGCTGGATCGGCGTCATGGCCACGTCGTCGAGCCACAACTCGCCGGTGCTCGTGAACCAAATCTGGAGCCGCGTGTGCTCGGCCGGGATGTCTTGGTTGGAGCGGAAGGTCAGCTCCGCGCGGCGCCACTCCGGCGTGGCCACGAACATGCCGCGCATGCCCGTGTCGCCCCAGGTCTGGGTGTTTCTGACCGCTGCGTTGATGACCGGCCGCTTGAGCCCGCGGGCCTTGGCCCAGAAGGTGAGGCGATACCACTGATTGCGCTTGATCGGGATGGCCCCGACTTGGCAGATCATCGCGTGGCTCGACGGCGTGCCCTCCACAAACTTCGTGCACGTGAGTTTTGCGGCCTTGCCGCCGGCGCGTCCCGCGTCGAGCGTGAGGCGCTGCTCCATGCCGCGGACGCCGGACGTGCTCCAGGCGTCGGGCACGCCGTCGCCGTCCGCGTCGGCCTCGAACGTCCCGTTCTGCACAAGATTCTCCTCGACCGCGAAGCCTGGCTGGCTGAACATGCAGGCGATTGCGAGCAGAGAAGCGACGATGGTCGGGGGCCTAGAATTCATGACATGTCCTCGATCTTGATCCGTCTTGCGACATCGGGTCGAACGCCATCAGCACACACGAAGCGGTGGCCCGTGTCAAACGAGACATCAAAAACCTGTTCGGGTGTTCCCCTACGAGTTGTGCTGATCCGAGTGGCAGACGCTGCTGGTTTGTAGTAGGGCCATTTATGGCCCGTCAGCAACGCTGAAGAAACGGGCGATGAATCGCCCTACTATAAACGCCCCGCGCGTCCCGCACAGCCCCGTTCGTTGGAAGAGACCGGTGACGCCATGCTTGCGATAGGACGGGTGGAGATTCTGGGGAAACTCGTGGAATGCGAGCCGCCTTGACATCCCCTTTCCGGCGTGCTAGTGAATGGACCCGCATGACGCATCAACCACACCAAACTGGAGAGGCAGCCGAATGAGCCCTGCATCGAACGATTCCCGCAACGGCCACGAGCACGCGGCGCTCCGCATTGGCGTGGTGTGCCACGAGAACATTGCGCGCAGCCAGATCCTACATCACTACATCGAGCACTACGCCCGAGCGCGCGGCCTCCAACTCGACGTGTTCTCGTGCGGCACGGGCCCCGAGCAGACGTACATCGACGTGCCCGCGCGGCTGAGTGAGGTGCAGGATCACCTGTCCGCGCGCGGGCTCGACGTGCGCGTGGAGCGGACGTGGTGGTCGGACGCCGCCAGTGGCAGACTCCAGGAGTGCGACGTCATCCTCGTGGCCGAGGAGGCCAGACGACGCGATGTGCTTGAACGGCTCGAGGGAACCGTCGATCCCCAAGCGGTCATGCTGTTCTACGAGTTCATCGGCGAGGGGCCGAAGGACTTCGTCGACACGTACGATCCCGATCGCGGCGCGCAGGATCCGGAGCGCTTTGGCCGTTGCTTCGACGAACTCGAGCGGATAGCGCGGTTGGTAGTGGCGCACCTAGCGGCACATAGCTGACTCGCGGCTCATCGCCTCGACTGCCGGGAATAGGCCGCTCACCGGCACGCCCACTTCATGGCAGGCCGCCATGTTTTTGCTGGGTTTCCTTGAGGATTGTAGACACCCAGGAAGAAGCCAAGAAAAGAAGCTTGACACGATGGCGATCGCAAAGTATAATCCCTATCGGCTTAGTCGGCTTTAGGAATCATCCCACCCATGGTCTCTCAAAAGTGCCAATACGCGCTGCGCGCGGTGTTCGAGCTTGCGAAGCGACACGGGCAAGGGCCTGTGAGCATCGCCGAGGTCGCGGAATCACAGTCCATCCCGCCTCGCTTCCTCGAGAGCATCCTCGGCGAGATCAGGCGAGCTGGCTTCGTCGAATCCCGACGCGGGGCTGAAGGAGGCTACTTCCTCGCAGTGCGGCCGAGGAGCCTGTCCGTAGGCAAGATCGTTCGGCTCATCGAGGGCGATCCTGGGCCGATCACTTGTGCCGACGACGCGTCCCGTCCGTCTGGATGCGCCATTCACGACCACTGCGTATTCGCACCCATGTGGCAACAGGTCCACGACGCCGTGTCCGAGATCTATGACACGACGACGTTCCAGGACCTCGTCGATCGTGAAGATCAGATGCGTACGGACTACGTGCCCGATTACGTGATCTGACACCGTTACCCAGGCCATGCCCCGCTCTATACAACCGCACCAATCCCCACTAATTCGATTGAGATTCCACGGCCCGCACATGGTCATCCCTGCCGGCATCCTTCGACCATGGTGTGGACATGCCCTTTCCCCCGCGCCCGCGCCTCATGGCTGCTGCTATCGAGCGCGCATGGCAGTTAGCCCGCATTTCTCAGGAGTCCAGGCGCGTGTCGATGCCAGGCGCACTATCGCGAAGGCGTGCTCGGGTGCAACGCAGCAGCGGAGCCCGACTGGCCAGCCCCGCCCATTCGACGTGCGCAGGCTGTTTCTCAACCCACGCGTCCGCCTGGGCCGGCAAGGTTTTCAGACGGCGACTTTCCCGACACTTCTATCCCGGGCTGGTGAGAAATGTGGGTTAGCCGCCATCTTTGGCATAGCATTGGTTCCATTTTGTCCCAATCACGACAACTCCAGTTGAGATTGGGAGGTTCTTACTAGGAGGCCTCAACATGGCACCCAGCCTCGCATCTGATGATCTGAGACAGTTAGTGGACAGCCTCAACTCCGCGCAGAAGGTCGACCGATCTCTCGCCCTGATTGAGGACGCGCACGAGGAGTTCGGCGATCGCCTGGTCGTGGCCCATAGCCTCGGCAAGGACTCCTGTGTGGCGTGGGATCTGGCGAAGCGTGTTTCGCCAGACATTAGGGGCTTCATTGTGACCACACGCTTCAAGCCAGCCGAGACGAAGCGGTTTATGAAGGAGACGGTGGCGCGTTACCCCGAGATTTCGGTGTTCGAGAACTCTGAGCCGATCCCTGACAAGCTCTACAACACCGACCCCGACCAGTGCTGCGACATCCTGAAGGTGGAGCCTACGCGTCGGGCCATCGAAGAACTGGACGTGGACTGCTGGGTCACGGGCCTTCGCTGCACGGAAGGCCGCACTCGCACGGACTTCCAGGAGGTGGAAGAACGCGACGAAGGACTCGTCAAACTGAATCCCATCCTCATCTGGCACGAGCGTGAGATCTGGCAGTATCTGGCTGTGCGCGGGGTGCCCGTCAACCCCTTGTACGCCCAGGGGTATCGCTCGCTTGGATGCGAGCCCTGCACGCGCATCTCCACTGGACCCGATGAGCGGGCGGGCCGCTGGGTCGGCACAAGCAAGTGTGGAGGCGAATGCGGCATCCACACGCGCCCGCTAAAGGTGGCCGAGACGGCCGCCGCGGCCGCGGACTGACCAACCCCGTCTCACCGTTCCTGGGACATGGGGCAGCGTGTGCGCGAGCCGTAAGGAGCAGTCCACGGAGGCCTTCCCCTCACGCGCGCCTGCGCTGCGTCTTGCCCCATTTCCTCAGGAACGGATCGGTCGCGGCCAAGCTCAGCAGTTCTTCGGGGCCGCTCTCCAAGTCGCACACCTCCCGCGGCGGACGCGTACCAGCAGTACGTCCAGAGCGACTCCCGCTACTGGCCGCCGTCGAGCGTCAGCAGATGAAGCTTGAATCTTACCACAGAACAGATGGGGGCACGGGGGGATGCGCGCTGTCGCCAGACGGAAGTCGCGGCCTCAGGCAATGGCCTCCATCCAGGCCCATGCCATCTGCATGTGGCCGGCAATGGTGGGGTGCACGCCATCTCGGAGCCAGTAGGCCATGGGCGCCTGCTCCGCGAGTTTGTCGAACAGGCTTTGGAACGGCACGAAGGTCGCCGCGTAGTCGTCGGCGATGCGCTTGGCGATCTCGCGGCGCTGGTCGATTTCAGGGAACCAACTGTCCGTGACCGCGCCGACCTTGAGCGTGAACGGCTCGCAGATCACGATGCGGAGGTCCGGCTTCGCGGCCTTCGCATCGTCGAGGAGCTTGCGGTAGGTCTGCTCGTACACGTCGAGCGGCACGCGCAACTCGGGATCCTTCTGGCCGTGCCAGGTGTCGTTCACGCCAATGAGGACACTGAGCACGTTGGGCTCCAGCGCGAGGCAGTCCACCTGCCAGCGCTCTTCGAGCTGCCACACCTTGTTGCCGCTATTGCCGCGGTTGTGGACCTGGAGGTTCTTGTCCGAATGCTTGGCGAGCAGCATGGACGCGGCAAAGAAGACATACCCGCGGCCAAGCCCTCCCGCGTCGTTGGCCGCGGCGCAATCGCGGTTGCGGCCGGCGTCGGTGATGGAGTCGCCTTGGAAGAGAATGACGTCGTTGGGTTGGATCATCGATGGCTCCGGCAGAATGGTTGATGGTTCATGGTTGATGGCGGAGGCGCCAATCACATGCTTGGGGTCAAGTCCATAATCAGGCCCAGCATGCCCGATCTTCGTGTCCTTCGTGGTTTGTAACATTTCAGCCGAGTGCAAAGAGTGGTCTCACCTCGCTGGCCCCCACCGACGCGGGGGCGGCGGGGGCGCGATCCCTGTTGCACTTGGCTGAAATGTTGCCGTGGTTTTTACGGCACGATCATGTCCGCGAGGAATGCGTCCGTGATCTCTTTGCCGAGCAGGAAGAACTTGCGATCAGGATACCACAGCACGTTCCTGCCGTTGCGCGTCGTGAAGCTCGCATACATGCTCAGGCCGGAGTTGCGCGGCGTCTCGGGCGTGTTCTTCACGCCGTCCACGCCGCAGTCGTCCGTGTCCATGAGCTGCTTGGCCGCGCTGAACCACACGGGCTGGCCTGCATCGGGGCGGAATTCCCCAAGCGCGGCGAAGCAGGGCCGCCGCGGGCCGGCGTCCGATGCGCCGCCGGCCTCGATGTCGCCACGGTTGTTGCTGTAGAGCAGCAGATAGCGGCCGTCCGCAAGCTGGTAGATGGGGTCGCAGCCCACGGGGTTGAGCAGGGGCGCGCCGAAGTCCCGGTCCAACAGCGGCCGCGGGCTGCACCACGTCTCGCCGTCGTCGCGCGACTCGCTCCACCAGATGTATCCGCTGCACGTACGCATGACGCAGAACAGCCGGTCGTCGGGCAGGCGCACGAGGCTCGGCTCCTGCGCGATGCTCAGCAGCGGGTGCTTCCAGTGCGGCACGCGCAGCGCCTTGTCTCCCCACGCGGAGTAGCGCACGTCGAGGGCGTCCGGCTCGGGATCGTCATCCACGTTCGTGAAGCGCATGAACTCGACCACGGACTCGATCTCGGTCCAGCCCTTTACTTCCTTGAGCGTCGCGGCGGCCTTGTTGACCCAATGGCTATAGCCCATGAAGTAGCCGCCCGAGAGGTCGCGCTCCGGCCGCTGCCACACGATCCACTCCGGCGGCGTCTCGCCGGTGGGATCGTCGTACGGGCTCTTGGGCATGGGGATGTTCTGCGCCGCGGACCAGGTCTTGCCACAGTCGTCGCTGTACACGGCCTCCATCGTGCCCGTGTGCATCTTGATCCAGCCGGCGCTGCCTTGGTTGGCGTTGTACACCACGTAGATGCGCCCGGACTTGGACACCATGGGGAACGCCCAGCTTGCCATGTGTGCCGAGTCGCCGGCCGACGCGGGCCCGGCCACGTGGGTCGGCGCGGTCCACGTCACGCCCTCGTCATCGCTGCGCGCGAACACGATGCGGTTGATCTGTGCACGCGGCTTGTCGATGGCGATACCGGCCTGCGTCCAGATCGCCATGAGCGAGCCACCTGGGCCGTCGAACGAGAGGAAATGCTCGTTCAGACTGTCGTCGGTCGAGCCGTCGTAGCTTCCGGGAACGTATACGACGTAGTCGGGGTTGGTGCGCTGGAGTTCGCGCTGGATCGTGTCGGCCATGCTGTCTGACATACGGTGGTTCCTCCGTAGAATGGTGGGCAAGACGATACCACAGGCGGCGTGGGATGCAACCCAAGAGTTCGAAGTGTCCCACGGATGGCAGAGCGGACCCACGGATGCGGAACGTGACGGACAGCCATCGGCCGGAAGGGCTTCGGCCATACGTGAGAGACCATGGAGAAGCTCCGGCGCGAGGCCTGCATGGGGGCGCCTAGGCCTGAAGCGGGACACCGCTTGACACGCGCCGGGGCAGTAGTAGCATAGCGGAGGTCTCAGCCGCAGCCCATGTGCCCCGATGGCGCGTGAAACCGTGGGCGAAGTGCGTCGGATGCTTCTCGTGGGTGTCATTCGATGTGAGCGAGTCGCGGAGCTGGCGAGCGGGGTGCGTCCGGGAAGCTTGACACGAGAGATCTTGCGGCGTAGGCTGATATCAGTGGCGCGAGGCCAGATGGGCCATCCTGCTGCCGTTTCTGTAAAGGATTGCGGAAACGCCTCCTGCTGGGAGACCTCCTTGACACCCTCCATCCCGGCTACACTGGATTGAGGAGGACTCGCCATGAATGTCATCGAAGAGACGATCGACGCGACGCTAGACTCGAATGCCCAACTGCGACTGACACAACAGCCGCGGCTGCCGCCCGGCCCCGTGCGAGTGACGATCCGCGTCGCCTCCACGGTTGTGCCGCGGCGCGGCCTGGCGTACGTGATCAGAGAGATCGCAGCCGAGCAGCGTTCCCGCGGCTTTCCCGGGCGATCGGCGGCGGACCTGCGCGCGGAAGACGACGCACGCTTGGCCGAGGACGCTGAGCGGGACCGAGAACTGGATGCTGCGCGCCGCGGGGCTTCACAGGGATCCCCGTAGATGCTGTACTACCTGGACACCGTGATCGTCATCTACGCCGTCGAGGGCAACCCCACCGACCAGCAACGGGCGTTAAACCATCTGACCGTGCTCGAACAGGCCGGCCATCGGTTCGCGATCAGCGAGTTGACTCGTACGGAGTGCTTGGTCCCAGTCCTTGGCCCGGGCGGCGGCCAGCGGCTATCGGACTTTTTGCGGTTCTTCCACGGGCCGAATCTGCGGACGCTGGGCCTGACTGCCGCGGCACACACCCGGGCCAGCGCTATCCGGGGCGGCCACACCTACCCGGCAATCCCCCCCGCTGAGCCGAAGCGTTATGGGCTGGCCGACGCCCTCCATCTTGCCACCGCGATCGAGTTCGGCTGTGACGTGTTTCTCACCAACGACAGCCAATTGGCGAACTTCCCGGACATTACGGTCGAGGAGCTGCCGTGATCGTGACCGGGGCGCCACTTTGGTTTCACGCGCCGACAAGCTCCTGCGGCGCTCCCGGCAGGTGAGCTTAGTTGTTAGTGCCTTTGCGATGAGGAACCGCGACAAAAAACAAGTTGTTGCTGACGTGGAGCGGACGGCCTTCGCCGTCCGTCGGAACGCGAAGGCCTGTCTGTGTGCGGCACGCACAGGCAGGCGTTCCGCTCCTGGGTTGCGGGCGAAGCCCGCCTTGTCGTCTTAAGCGTGAGAAACTGTCGCGCAGAATTAGGAAGTGGCTTGCGCTCTTGCTTCACGCGGAGGGCCGGAGCGCACGGCCTTCGCCGTCCGTTGGAACGCGAAGACGTTCCGTTCCTGGGTTGTGGGCGTAGCTCGCTTTATGCCTGAAAGGGCGGGACACCGCTTAACACGCGCGGGGGCAGTAGTAGCATAGCGGAGGTCTCAGCCGCAGACTCTCTGCCCCGACGGCACGTGAAACCGTGGGCGACGTGTCCCCGACGCACCATGGCGACACGCTGCCGCGCATGTTATGCCGACAGATCGGCGTGGTGAAAGGTCTTCGCGCGGATCCGCAATAATCATTGTTGGCACTCGGAAATGACCAAGAAAACCCTAGCAATCCTGATATGCGTCCCGATTGCCTGCCTTGTCGTTTCTGGCTTGTCTGCCTTTGTCTGCATGGCTGTCGAATGCCCATACTGTCACAACACCGACGGGAACGCGAAAGGTGGCTGCGTCCTCCGGCAGAGGGCGGGGAACTGCCGCGAAGACTACTACGACAAACATCACAACAAGTCGGACTGCCCATGGTGCGGCTCTCGGGGAAAGATGCGTCGTATCGAGGCATGGTTGGACTGAGAGAATTGCGCGATGCCTCGCCGTTGGCACGCACGTCAGTGCGTTCCGCTCTGGCGTCTGGAGATCCCGCAACTGCGGGACGATCCCACGTCCCCCCTCTCAGGGGGGACTACAGGGGGGTAGCGTGGCCGAACACCAGAACCGTTCGGGCAAGGCATGGCCTCTGCGCCTGTCGGGGCTGACGGCCCCAACGGTGTCAAGTGTGTCCAGGTGTCAGCCTCCCAGGGGGTCAGCAGGGGGTGGCCGAACGGCTTCCGCCAAGGCTACCCCCCCCCTTCGGTTCCCCCCGGATTGCGCCTTCCGTATCGCGTCCCCGGCGCCAGAGACGCTCTTACGAGCGTGCTACGAACGCCCTCAATCCTCACGCGGACTTGCGAGCTGGCGCGGCAGAAGGACGCGATAGACATCCCGCTTGCCCTGAGTGGGCCAGCCGAATCCTTGACGCCATCTGCTGCCGGGGTTAGCTTGTGCGTGCGCGGCCAAGGCCTGCGTGTCGGTGCGCAGCCACTCCCCAAAACTCCGTGAACGCATGCAGAAAGCGCCTGCCATGAAACCCACCGCTATTGCCCTGACGCTATTCATGCCGATCGCGGCCGCATGGAGTGCGGCGCACGATCCAGACGATTACGCACTCGCGCAGTTGGGAGCGACCGCGACCGCGTCCACCCAAATCCTGCGCTTCAAAGGCAGAGACTACCCGGCCGCGGCCGTGATCGATGGGAGCGTGACCGGCCCGTACTGGGCCAGCGATTTCATCTTCAAGACCGCCAAGGGCCCGGAGTGGGTCGAGGTCGATCTGGGGCAGCCGCGGGTGCTCGGGTGTATCAAGGTGTACATGATGACGGCCCGTGTGGGGACGCTGCTCGACGAGTTCACCGTGTCCATCATGCGCGATGGCGAGTGGGCGCCCGTGGCCCACGTGAAGGGGTTCCAGGAGCGGGCGAAGGACGCCGGCCGGCTCGATAGATTCGCCCAGCAGTTCGGCGTGTACCGTGTGGACCTCGGCCGCGCGGCCGTGCAACGGATCCGCGTGACCGTGCCGGGAACCGTTGCCCGGATCCAGGAGATCGAAGCGCTGCCCCCGCGGGACAAGGCCCCGGCGCTGACGGGCAAGCTGGAGGATCCGTCGGCGGTGAACGTGTTCGATTTCGGGAGCAACGCGTCGCCGGTAGCCAAGGGATGCCTCCCGGCCACAGAGACGAGCGTCTACTCGGACGCGAGCGGGTACGGCTGGGCCGCTCGGACGCCCATGGTCGGCATCGCGCGGGGGCAGGGCTACGAGATGACCCGCGATTTCGTGGCGGGGAACGCCGCACCGTTGAGCAATTGCTTCCGTGTGAAGTTGCCCAATGGCAAGTACGCGGTTGGCGTCATCGCGGGCGATACGGAGTTCGACGTGCAGCCTTTTGAGATCGACGTCGAGCACGGCCAAGCGACGAAGCGGATCGCCACCGCGGACCGATGCGAAGCGGCCCGCTTCAACGCGGTCGTACGCGTCGCGGATGGCGCGCTCGATATCCAAGTTCGCGCGAAGAAAGCCTGGCTGATCAGCGCCGTGGTGGTGGCGCCGCTGGAGAAACTCGCGGAGGCCGACGCGCGGCTGACGCAGATCGAGCACGAATACGCGTTTGGCGACCCCGGCATGATGAAAGGGCTCCAACGATCGGAGCCCGAGCCTCCGGCCGAAGTCGCCGCGCCCACTGACGTCGAGAAGCGCCGCGGCTACATGGTGTTCGCGCCATCGTCATTCACCGAGCACGTGTGGCCGACCTTGCCTCCGAGCAGAGGCAGCCGTGCGGCCGGTTTGCGCGCGTGGTGCACGCCGGGAGAATACGAGCCGGTGACCTTCGCGGTGCACGCACTCAAGACGCTCACGGACGTGCGCGTCACCGTGAGCGCGCTGAAAGGCCCGGCGACGCTCGAGGCCAATTCGATCGACGTGCGCGTCGTGCACTGCTGGCCTCAGCGCTACAAGAGCCAGCGCAAGACCGAATGGGCCGTGATGCCGGAACTGCTGCGGCCGCAGGGCTATTGCGGCCAGACGTGGATCTCGCCGAAGACGAATCGGCAGTGGTGGATCACCGTGCACGCGCCGGAAGACGCGACGCCAGGCGACTACCGAGGGACTGTCACCATCGAAGCCGCGAACGCGGGCCGCGTGCGGTTGCCGTTCACGTTGGCCGTGTATCCATTCAAACTGCGATGGCCCAAGCCCATGGCATGGGGCATCTACTATTCCCCTCAGCGCTCGCAGCCACGGGGGGACTTCATGAGCCGCGAACGTCTGGAGGGTCTCGTGCGGGCGGACCTCCGCGACCTACGCGAACACGGCCTGAACACCCTGGCGATCAATGCCGGGCCGGCCGTGAATTAGAGCGCGGACCCGCCGAAATTCGACTTCAGTGAGATCAAGTGGGTGATGGGGTTGATCATGGAGGCCGGCGGGTTCACCGGGCCTTTCCCCGTCTACATGCCGAGCGTGTGGAAGGCCGACCGGGAGGATCGAGACGCGGTTGTGCGCCGATTCGTGGAAGCGCTCGAAGGGCTGCGAAAGAAGGAGGGGTGGCCCGAATTGCTCTACTACCCGGTCGACGAGCCGTTCGACGGCAAGAGGCTGGATGAGGCCCTGCCGCAGTACGAGGCGTTCTCGAAGGTCGGCGGGATCCGCACGTACTGCACGGTAAGCCAGGAAGCGGCTCAGCGGCTCGCGCCCTTCCTCAATGTCCGATGCCACGCCACCAGCGCACACACGGGGTACTGGTGGCCGGCCGTGTACGCGAGCGCAATGAAGGACGGGGACGCGTTCTGGTGGTACTCGAACTGCACCCGCGAGTACCCCGCGGTCATGCGGTTCAAGGCCGGCTTCCACCACTGGAAATCCCGCGCGACCGGGCAGTTCTACTGGCATTACCGCGCGGCCGGCCGCAGCGCATTTTGCGACTTCGACTCCGGCCCCGGCGATCACATCACCTCCTACCCCGGAGTGGACGGCCCCGTGCCGACGATTCAGTGGGAGTGCCACCGCGAAGGCATCGACGACGCCCGCTATGCCTACACGCTCGAGCTGCTGCTCGACGCCTGCAAGGACACGGCCAGCCCGAAGCTGCGCGCGGCCGTGAGCCACGCGTCGGCCGTGCTCGACAGCATCCGCGAACAGACGCATATCGACCTGCACTACTACGAAAAGAAGTACGGCAACGACTTGGCATTCCACTATCTCAGCGACTGGCCGCCCGCGCGGTACGACCGGAACCGCCGCGCGTTGGCCAATGCGATCCTGGCGTTGCTTGGGGCCGGCGCGGCGCCCACCAAGTGAGCCATGGCCTCGGGCGCTGCCCAGGTGCGGCCGTGTCCCCACAGGCGAAAACACATGCCGCAATGAGCGGGCACGCCGCCGCAACGAAGCGTTGAGGGCAAGGCGCTGGGCCAATAGCAGCTTGACAACCCAGGCCGCGTGCCCCTACAATCAACGCCCCAGCATGAATGGCAATCGCTTGACTTGGGGGCGGGGAGAGCGGCCAGCCCGATTCCCTTGCAGAGGAGAGTTATGTCCCTATCTCGGCAGACGACCCTGGCCACATTCTTCTTGGTGACCATGATGGCCGGGGCGTTCGCTGTGCACGCCCAGGACGCGGACACCGCGGGCGCCGAGGCTCCGCCTGCCGCCGCCGCGGAGGGAGGCGAGGAGGGGGGCATCACGCTCGGGTTCGGTTTGAACATCAACGACCTCTTCTACCTGCGCACGACCTGGATCATCTTCATGCTGTTCTGTGGCGCGGCATGGATGGCGTCCACCATCTGGGTGAACCAAGACGCCATCGGCGTGGGTGTGCCGCCGGACAAGTGGAACGCGATTCTTCTGGTCACGGGCTCGCTGCTGTTCCTGGGAGCGTTCCAGGCAGGCACGAAGCTGTTGTGGCTGCTGCTTGTCGCGCTCGGTGCGGAGGTGGGCGTTTACATCCACGTGCGCAACCAGCGCGTGCCGTCGAACTTTCGCCTGTTCACGCCCCGGCACCTCAAGGAACTCGCCGCGTCGCTGTCCCAGCACACGGGCATGAACCTAGACTTCGGGGGCGGCGACAAAGCGACGCTCAAAGAAGACCGCACCTCCGTGGTGCTGACGCGCAAAGACGGCAAGACGGCCGACGCGCTCGCCACGGACAAGCGAAACAAGGAGGGCTCGCAGGCGATCATCGCCGCCAAAGAGGTGATGGAGAGCGCGATCAAGGCGCGGGCCACCGACGTGCACTTCGAGCCCAAGGGCGACGAGCTACAGGTGCGGTTCCGCATCGACGGCATTCTGCACAACCAGTCGCCCTATTCCCACGAACTGGGCCGCGCGCTCATCTCCTCGCTCAAGGTGCTCGCGGACATGGACATCGCCGAGCGCCGGCGGCCGCAAGACGGCACCTTTTCGGCCACGTTGCACGATCAGAAATACGACATTCGCGCGGCCACGGGGCCCTGCAATTACGGCGAGACCATGGTGCTGCGTCTGCTCGACTCCGGCGGCGGAATCGTCAAGGGAGGCCTGACCGGCTTGGGCCTCAACGATGCCGGGCTGAAGCAACTGCGCTCCGTCGTGCACAGCCCCCACGGCATGCTCATCACCGTGGGCCCTACCGGCTCCGGCAAGACCACGACCCTCTACGCCGCCCTGAGCGAGATCGACGCCTACCAGCGCAACATCATCACCATCGAAGACCCCATCGAGTACCGGCTCGACAACATCACGCAGATCCCGGTCAACCCCCAGGCCGACCTCACGTTCGCTGGCATCCTGCGCTCCGTGCTCCGGCAAGACCCCGACGTGATCATGGTCGGCGAAATCCGCGATCTGGAGACCGCGCAGATCGCGATGCAGGCCGCGCTCACCGGCCACTTCGTGTTCACCACCCTCCACGCCAACGACTCGGTCGCGTCGATCACGCGCATGCTCGACCTAGGCCTAGAGCCCACGATGATCCAGACCGCGGTGTCGGCCGTGCTCGCCCAGCGCCTGGTGCGCGTGCTGTGCCAGGAGTGCAAGGAAGCGTACACGCCCAAGCCCCAATTCCTCCAGAAACTGCGCATCTCCCCCGACAAGGTGCAACGGCTCTACAAGGAGAAAGGCTGCGAGGAGTGCCAAGGCACCGGCTTCAAGGGCCGCATCGGCCTCTACGAGTTGTTCCTCATGACCGACGCCATCCGCGACCTCATCGTGGGCCAGCCGTCCATCCAAGCCTTGCGAACCACCGCCCGCAAACAGGGCCTCAAGACCCTCCAAGAAGATGGCCTGCAAAAAGTCATCGCCGGCACCACATCCATCACTGAAATCATCAGGGTGACCAAGTAATGCCCCCTGCCGCAGCAGACTTGCTCGTGATTGGCCTCATTGGCTTTTGCGCGTTCCAAGGCCTGACCAACGGCCTGTTCGCGGCCGCGATGCAGACCACCCAGTTCATGGTGCCGCTCGCGCTCGCGCTGGCCATGTTCGACCGGATCAGCCAGTTCATCACCAAATTCGGCTGCCCCGAGGAATGGGCGGTGTTCGGAAGCTTCGCCGCAGTCTTCGGCCTGGGCATCTTTGGCCTGCGGAAAGCCGCAGAGAAATGGGCGCCCGAGGAGGGGATCGACACGTACAAGGTGCTCGACAAGATCGGCGGCATCGCCATCGGCGCCGTGGGCGGCGCGGCCCTGGTCGGCGGCATCCTCATTGCCTGGTCCATGTGCCCCCTCACCAAACAACTGCGCATCGACGCCAACGCGCTCAAGGCCGATATGGGCTCGCAGGTGCTGATCCGCTTCGAGAAGCTCACCCAGACCGCGGGCTCGCCAAACTACGTGTTCGCGCTCCACGGAGAGCGCCTGGCCCGGAGAAACTCGAAGCGGGCCCAGCCCATGGCGGAGCCCTACGTCGACGTGAACCAAAACGGCAAGCGCGATCCCACAGAGCCCTTCCTCGACATGAACGAAGACGGCCAGTTCACCAAGCAGATCATGTACATCGACGCCAATGGGAACGGCCAATGGGACGGGGGCAAACTGGATCGCTACATCATCGGCCACTGGACATCCACCCCCACGGGAGCCCAAGCCGCGGCTGTCCTGCCGACAAGCACCACCGACGCCAAGACCAAGAGCGAGGGTGAAGAGGCGCAGCCGTAGGCTCGGCCAAGGGCGCGCCGCATCGGTCGCCACTCCCCATGCCCACCGATACTCCAGCTCTCCCGCCCGAGTTGGCGGCCGTTCGCGCGCAACTGGAGGCCGGCGACTGCGACGGCGCACTCGCCACGCTCGGCAACATGGGCGGCCGGGCACAGCAGGACGCATGGGCCCGCCACCTCCAAGGCGTGGCGCTGCTCGCCAAGGGCGCAGTCGCCGACGCGGCAGACGCAGCGGAGCAAGCGGCCACACTGGCCCCGAACCAGGCGCTGCACCATCTGCTCTACGGCGTCGTGCTCTCGCATCGGGCCGCATGGCCCGACGCGGAGCGAGCCTTGGGCGCGGCCATCGAGGCCGGAATCGAGCGCGGCGAAGCATGGCGCCTGCGCGGCGAGGCGCGCTTCAGGCAGGGACGATTCGCCGCGGCCGCGGCCGACTTCCGGGCCGCGTGCGAGCGCATGCCGGAGCGCGCAGAGGCCCAATACAACCTGGCCGTCGCTCTCGCCGGCGCGCGGCGGTGGCCGGAATGCGAAGCGGTGTTGGCCCAGTGCGCCGCCGCGCATCCCGACTGGGCGCCGACCTGTGGCCAACTGCTCGTCGAAGCCGGCCGGCTACAGGCCACCGACGAAGCCTACTCGCACGTGCACCGCATCAAGAACCTCGTGGGCATGCTGGCCCAACGGGCGGAGCGCCTGGCGACCCGAATCAGCGCCTCGCTGGAGCCCGACCAACTCCAGGCGTTGGAGCGGCTTGTGGCCGCGCACCAAGCCGCGTTCGAGGACGTGGCCGCCACGCTCAAGGCCATCGCAGTGCAGCCCCTCACACTCGAATGGGCGGCCATCGACGATCTCGTGAGCCGCTGCCTCATGGCCGCTTCGGGCAACATCGGCAGCCGCCACGTGATCACCCACCTGGCGTCCGACCTGCCGAAGATCTATTGCGACGCCGGCAAAATCCAGGAGGCCTTCCTCAGCCTCATCGTCAACGCCTGCGAAGCCACCACCCCTGACGACATCCTCACCGTGTCTGCCTGGAGAGGGTTCGACACGGTCTGCCTCGCGTTCGCGGACTCAGGCATCGGCATCCCCGATGACGCGCAGCAGGATATCTTCCGCATGGGCTATACCACGAAGCCGTACGGGTCCGGGTTTGGGCTGGCCTATACCAAGCAGGTCTTCGAGCGCCACGGCGGCGGCATCCAAGTTGAAAGCACCGAGGGCGGGGGCACCGTGTTCGCCGTCGACCTGCCCATTCGCCCCGCCGTCTCGGAGGGCCTGACCGACCTCCAGCTTCGCACGCTGCCACTGGACCTGCCGCGCCTGCTGCTGCCGTGAACACGAGCGCTGTAGCCGAAGCCGCCAGGCTTCGGGCAAACCGGCAAGCGGCCCACAGATCGCCCGAATTCTGGCGAATTCGGCTACCAGGCACGCGAAACACGTGCCGCCTGCCAGCGACAGCGCAAGCTTGCAGAACCACAACACGGAGTCTCAACACATGAAGCGCACGCCAACCGTTGTCGACACGTCCGCCAGCCCCCACGCGCAGATGCACAGCGTGCCCATCGACGCGGTGCAACTGGCGGACGGCTATTGGTCCGAACGGCTCCAGCAGACGTGCGACGTGACCGCGCGCCGGCTGTGGGAACTCCTCGCCGACGCCGATGCCGGGCACGTGCTGGAAAACTTCCGCATCGCGGCCGGGCTCAAGGACGGCGACTACCAGGGCACCAACTGGCAAGACGAGTGGCTCTACAAGTGGATCGAGGCCGCGGCGTGTCTGTACCGCACGACCGGCGACGCGTGGTTCGACGCGCGCATGGACGAGGCCATCGAGCTGATCGCACAGGCGCAGGAGGACGACGGGTACATCGCCACACAGATCACCGCGCCCAAGAAGCCGCGGTTCCAGGACCCGCGCGAGCACGAGATCTACAACATGGGCCATCTCATGAGCGCGGCCGCGATGCACTTTCGCATGACCGGCAAAGATCGCCTGCTCGGGATCGCCGTGCGCGTGGCCGACTTCCTGTGCCGCGTCGTGGGGGCCACGGTCGAGCCGTGCTTCGCGCACAACCCCTCCGCGCTCATGGGGTTCGTCGAACTGTATCGCGTCACAGGCGAGTGGAAGTACGTCGAGTGCGCGAAACTCATCGTGGACAAACGCGGGTACAAGCCCAAGCCCGGGAGCCTGTGGGATCGCCAGGAGGGCATCTGCGGCACCGACCAGATCCAGGACCGCGTGCCCCTGCGCCAAGCGCAAGAGGTCGTGGGCCACAACGTCTTCTTCACGTACCTCTTCACCGGCGCCACGGACGTGTACCTCGAGACCGGAGACGACACGCTCCGGGATGCGTTGCTGCGCATGTGGCGCGACCTCATGAACCGCAAGGTCAACATCAACGGCGGCGTCAGCCCCATGGGCCACGGCCTCACGATCCACAACGACCCGGCGGTCGAGGCGGTCGGCGCGGCGTACTTCCTCCCCAACGCGTCGTCGTACAACGAGACCTGCGGCCAGATCGGGCAGTTCATGTGGGCCTACCGCATGCTCTGCGCAGAGGCCGAGGCGCCCTACGCGGACGTGATGGAGCTGGAGATCTACAATGGCATCACCTCAGGTCTCGGCCTCGACGGCCGGAGCTGGTGGTACCGCAACCCCCTGCGCCGGTACGACGCCACGCACTCGCCGGCCGGCCACAACGACATGATCGAGCGCGAGGAACCTGGGTTGAGGCGCATCTGCTGCCCGTCAAACCTCGTGCGGACCCTGGCCGAGTTCCAAAGCTATCTTTACGCCGCGTCCGGGCGCACGCTCTGGATTCACCACTACGCCGGCAGCACGCTCGCATGCGACGTCGATGGCGTCGGCCGCGTCGCGCTGGAGCAGAAGACGGCCTACCCCTGGGGCGGATCGGTCGCGATCACGATCAAAGAAGCCCCCGGCGCCGCGTTCGAGATCAAGCTGCGCATCCCCGGCTGGGCCGATGGCGCGGCCGTGACAGTAAACCGCGAAGCGACCGATGCTCCAGTCGAGCCGGGGAGCTACACCGCGCTGAACCGCGCGTGGGCCGCGGGCGACACCATCGAGTTGAGTCTCCCCATGCACGTACGGTTCTTGCAGGGCCACCCCAAGATCGAGCAGACGCGCAACCAAGTGGCGATCCTGCGCGGCCCGATCCTCTACTGCTTGGAGTCGGTGGACTTGCCCGATGGAGCGGACCTGCACAACGTGCACGTGCCGAGCGACGCGGCATTCGAGCCCGTGCCGGCCCCGGACATGCCGTTTGGGATCACCGCACTCGAAGGCGGCGCACTGTACCGGCATGAAGCGCCTTGGGGCGACGCCCTCTATCGGCCGCTCGGCTCGTGCCCGCTCGAGCCGATGCGCGTGCGCCTCATCCCCTACTTCGCTTGGGCCAACCGCGGCGCCGCGGCGATGAGCGTGTGGCTGCCGGTGGTGCTGCGGGCATAGGCTTGAGTTCTGCGCCCGGCGCAGGCGCGAAGTGCCCCCGCTCGCCTGCGTGCTCTTCGCGGTTCCCCTAAACTTCCACAGCCACTTTAGCCCCGCGCCGCGACGACTCGACCGCGGCGAAGACCATGGCCAAGCTCTTGATGTTGTCGTGGCACTCCGACTGCGGAGTCGCGCCCGACTCGAGGCAGTCGAGGAACTCGTTCAACGAGCCCTTGATCCCGTCGCCGTTGATCTCCGCGCTCTCGACCGGGAGGGGTTCCATGCTGAGCTGGAACGCGTCCTCATGTGGGTCTTTCACGCGTTCTCCGTAGGGCAATTCGTCCTTCTCCATCATGAGCGTGCCCCGCTGGCCCACGACGCGCCAATGGCCGTTCCACGACGTATTGCAGCCTTCCGAGCACCACGATCCGCAGTAGGTGAACACGACGCCGTCCGTCATTTCGCAGATCACGCTCGCGGCCGCGTCGCCCCGGTACCACGAGCCCTTGGGGTTGAACTCGTGCGCGTAGACCGACACCGCGTCCTTGCCAGTGATGAAACGGCACATGTCGAAGTGGTGGATCGACATGTCGAGGATGAGCGGCGAGTCCATCGCCGCGCGAAAGCCGCCGAAGTGCGCGGCCAGGTAGAAGTCGCAGTTCACCGTCGTGAGGTCGCCGATCGCGCCGGACTGCACCGCGCGGGCGTACGCGACGTGGTTGGGGTTGTAGCGCCGGCTCTGGGAGACCATGTAAGTCTTGCCCGCTTGCTCCGCGGCCTCGACCATGCGCCGCGCGGCGGCCATGCGATCGGCCATGGGCTTCTCGCCGATCACGGGCACGCCCTCGCCGAGCGCGGCCACCGTGACCTCGCAGTGCGCTTCGGGCACGGTCACGTCCACGACAAAATCCGGCCGCACGCTCTGGATCGCGGCCCTGAGATCGTCGAACATGGGCACGCCCGCCACCGCGCATTGCTCCGCGGCGTCCTTGGCCGTGTCGAGGCGGATGTCCACGAGCCCCGCGACCTCGGCGCGGGCGTTGTCGCGCACGTTCTTGATCCACCCCTTGCCCATGCCGCCACAGCCAACGATGAGTGCTCGGCGCGCCAAAGTGCTGCTCCTTCACAGTTCGCAAAAATGGAGTCTTCTGCTTGGCGAGCGCCGATTATACGGGTGATGAGACGGAGAGTCCATTGGGGGCCTGGCCGCGGCGGCGCGCTCCGGCATGGCGCTGCCGCGGGAGAATCCGTAGAATGGCAGCCCACCGCGTTGGCCTTCGCCACGAACACCGTTAGCCCACCGGCAAAGTGCAGGCCCGCATGTCCAGCGACGACCGACTCAAGCAACTCAAGAATCTGATGAAAGCCGGCTATGCCGGCATCGCGGGAGGAGCGGCGATCTTCGCGGCGGTCGCCATCGCCGCCATGCTTCAGGAGCACGATTTCGCGTTGGCGGGCACATTGGTCTGCGCGGTGGCATGGGGCAGCGCGTTCGGAACCATCATCTACTCCGCGGCCCGCAAGGCCATCGCCGAACTCGAAGCGCGTGGGGACGAAAACGCAGCCGACGAGCGCTAGCGGATGCAACGCAATTCGTGCTCGTGCTCAAACCATCGCTCAACGGCCGGCATCGAGGACGAGCACGATGGCGCATGGGCAACATGGCGCCATTCAGGCCGCGATAAACGCCTGCGCTTTTTCGCAGATTGCGCTGCGAGAAAAGGGCGGCTGCGCCGCAGCCCATGTGGAGTGCGTTCCCGCATGGGCGGGAACGCCGCTGTAGCTTCTCGCCTGTCGCTGGCGAACGGGTCGCGCGTGTGCGGATGCAAAGCAGCGCTACGCGCTGCCAGGCAAAGCGCCGTCGAGCCGGCGCACTCCACAACGGAGCGCATCGACAACATGCTGCCGTTCGAAAACCGATAAGCGCCTATCTGCCGCGTCCAATGCAGTACAGGTTGTCTGCGGTGCGGATGAAGAGTTGGCCGTACGCGGCGACGATGGTCGACTGGCACGTAGCTTCGCCCATGAAGATCTTGGCGATCACCTTGTAGCTGTCCCCGGCCTCCAACACGACGACCTCGCCTCCCAAGCTGATGCAGTAGATCTTGCCGTCTGCGCCAGTCGGCGACGCGCGCAGCCGTTGCCGCACGGGCAACTTCTGCTGCCACACGATCTCGCCCGTCTCAGGCACGATGCACGTCATGATCTTGTGCCCGCCATCGAGCACGTAGAATCTGCCGTTCATGGCAAGGGGCGTGCACACGTCCGGCGCGTACTTGCGGATCGTCCACGCGCGATCCGTCCCGGAGAGCTGGCCCTGGCCCCCGGCCTTGATGCCGAACATGGAGCTGCCGCGCGCGGCAGAGGTGAAGACGATGCCGTCCGATCCCACTGCGGACGCGACCGTGCGGAACCACTTCTGCTTGCGCGGGTTGAACGTGTCCGACCGCCACACTTCGGCGCCGGTGGCCGGGTCGTGCGCGGTCACGTAGTCTGCCCCCGGAATGATGAGCCGCACTCCGTTGGGGCCGGGGAAGGGATAGGGCGTGACGTACGCCTCCATGGCTTCGCCGACCGCGTCGGTCAGGCGTTCGTGCTTCCACAGATCCTTGCCCGTGGCCGGGTCGATGCAGAGCAGATACGACGTGGGCTTGGGCTGCCCGGGCCGGCGCCGCGCACTGGTGTGGCTGTGGAGCACCGCGAGGTACAGCTTGCCGTCGTAGAGCAAGGGGCTCGCACCGTAGCGCCACATGATCTTGAACTCGCCATGCTCCTTGGCGATGTGCCGGCGCCAGACCTGCCGGCCGTCCACGTCGTACGCAACAAAGTCGCCCGTGCCGAAGAAGAAATACGCGCGCTTGCCGTCCGCGATGGGCGAAGGCGACGCGGCGGAGTTGCCGCGCCGGTTCATGAAGCCTTTGGCGACCTTGTGGCGCCAGCGCACGCGGCCCGTGCGGCGGTCGAGGCATATGGCCCAAAGCTGGAGCGACTCCTCCTCAATGGCCGTCACGAAGACGTTGCTGCCCCACACGGCCGGCGTGGCTGCACTGAGCCCGGGCATGGGCGCCGCCCACGCGACGTTCGTCGTGTTGCTCCACGTGGCCGGAAGGCGCGTCTCGTTGGTGAAGCCGTTGAAGTGGGGCCCGCGCCACTGGGGCCAGTCGGCCGCGTTGGCCAGTGGGGCGAGCGTGGCTGTCAGCAGGCAAGCGAGGGCTCGCAACATCATCGAGGAATCCTAAGTGAACGCATGCACTAGTTCAGCGTGGTGCCCGCGGTGAAGGTCGAATCGCATTGCGTGATCACGCCGATGATCGTCCACACGCCGCTCGTCGCAATCGCCCCGAAGATCATGCCAAGGAAGAACATGCGCGAGCGCTGGTAGAGCCGCTGCGTGCCGAACTTGAGGATCAGCGACTTGATGAGCCACGCGAGGAAGATGCTAAACCAAACCTGGCGCATGGGCCAGCTCGTGGACACCGGGTACCCGATGTAATGCACCGGCCACCACGCGAACCGCTGCCGCAGAAAGATGAGGCCGTACATGACCGCGCTGCCGATGCCCATGAAGACCCACGTGACCGGGTCGGTCGTGTACGGCGTCTTGATGAGCCGGGCCACCTGGTTCCAGTGCACCGTGCCCGCGCGCCACACCGGCCACGACGGCTGGCAATTGAACAGCCCATACTTGTACCCGATCACCAGCGCGGTCCCCAGCGAGCCGAAGAGCGCCACCACGACCGCAATGAGCAAACACCAGATCATGGGGTGCCGGCGCTTGATGCCGTCCGTGAGCCGCATGCCTTGGGCAGCCTGCGTCATCGCGATCGTGCGGATGTCGCCGATCCAGACGAACGTGAACCCCAGTGCGGCCACGCCCTGCGGCCCCAGCGCGGTGCTGCCGAACTGGTTCGCCACGAACGTGCTCGGCAGATAGACCGACCGCGCGAAGCCCACCCCGCCCTCGCACACCACGCGCGTGATCGAGTAGAGCACGATGATCGCTACCACCGTGAAGCAGAAGGCCTGGAACCACGTGAGCCCGGTCTCGTGCAAATACACGGTCACCATAAACCAGCAGAGGATCGTGCACCAGACCGCGGCGCGGTAGGACATGAACTCGTGCTGGTCCTCCTCGCACTCTTCCATGCGCAGGCCGATGCGGAAGATGTGCACGAGGCGTTTGCGCGCGATCCACACGCCGCTAAAGAAGAGCACGGCCATCGCGCCGAAGCCCTCGTTCGCGTTCATGGGCGGGCCGCTGTAGATCACGTACGAGTCGCGCATGATCCCGCCGGAGAGCATGTTCACGATCCCAGTTTCGAGCATGGCGAGCACGTGGAAGAGCCAGAAGCTGAGGCTGATGTCCACGCCCACGAGATACGCGAAGCCCAGGGCCGGGAAGTTGAGCAGCACCACGTAGCGCACCATGCGCCGAAGCACGTAGATGTGCATCTTGAACGTGAGCGGATCCAGGCCCGGCACGTACGCCGCGATGCCGTTGTAGGAGAGCAGCACGAACGGCAGCAGCGCGCCAAGCCAGACCATCTTGTCCTTGAAGAAGGGCGGCGTGATCTTGCCCTCTTCCTCCTTGCACAGCTCCAGGGGGAACTGCATCATCGGAAACGCGAGGCGCTCGTGCTCCACCCACTGCTTGCGGAACAGCACCATCATGCTGAAGCAGCCGAGGTAGAAGATGATGAAGAAGGGGAACCAGAAGGCCACCGGCGTGACCCACGGCTGCCAGGGCAGGCTCGCGCCCACGGGCAACCCCTCGTACAGATACTGCACCGCCTCCACGTCCCGCACGACCGCGGCTTGCGGCAAGTACGGGATGAACAGCTCCTGCCACATGTTCTCCGGCGCGGCGAAGTAGCGCCAGCAGGTGATCGTGGAGACCCACATCTGCATCAACCCCCAACTCGGCAGCGCGGAGGCCACGATCATCATCGCAAACGCGACCAGCAAATCGCCCCCGCTGAACGCGAGCCGCGGGCTCACGAGCTTGAGCAGCGGATTCACCGCCCCCGCGATGACGATGAGGAAGAACATCGCGCACGCGGCCAGCACGTCGTTCGACAGCCCCATGCCGGCCATGCGCGTGTTGTACGTGATGGACGCGGAGACGGTGACAAAGCACATGACCGCACCCAGCACCGCACCCCGCCAGGGAAAGGAGGTACGGGCTTCAGGCGCGCGAAGGTCGTGTGGGGAATCGTCCATCAGGGCGAACGAGAAAGAAAGTTCGTAACATTTCAGCCGAGTGCAACGGGGGCGGCGGGGGCGCTGACCCCGTTGCACTCGGCTGAAATGTTACGGAGTTCGTCAGCGGCAAAGACGGAGCATTGTCCCCGAAACGCGGCCGCGGTTCAAGGAGCCCCGGCATTTGCCTTCGGCCATGTCCCCGTCCTCCCTTCAACTGTCAACTGGACACACGTCACACCGTGGTAGTCTGCGCGGACCACCGCGGCTGCGTTGCACAAGAATGGAATCCCACGGATGTCACCAGAGACCACGGATGCAGAGGGGATCAGGCCCTTTCCCAGATCCAGGCCGAACGCGCGGGTCGAGTCGATCACGAGCGGCCCTCTGCCGCACCCCTCGTGCACGATCGCCCGGCGCCGTGAGGCTGGGGCCCTGACTCCAGGTTTGTCTGCGACTTCTTGTCCTCATCCGTGGTCTGTGGTGACATCCGTGGGACAGATCTGGTCGCCGGCTCTTGCCACGGCGCTCACAGGCCATACCCCGGCGCCAACGTTCGCGGCCCAGCCTGTCCAACCCACGCTCTGACGTGTGTCCAGTTGACAGCCTTCAGGGGGGGACTACAGGCTGCTCTTTACCCACAACTTGAGAGCGAAGACGCGCCGTGGTCATTGCCGAACCCCACAGGGGTTCCGTCTTCTAGCCCAGGGTTGCTGCAACCCTGGGTACAAAGCCCACGCACAAGATTCAACCCCAACGGGGTTGCGTCCATGCCATCGGCCGAGAACTGACGCAACCCCGTTGGGGTTGACGCAACAATGGTCGTCTTTGCCCAGGGTAGCGAGCCAAGCTCGCAACCCTGGGCTAGAAGACGGAATCCCGTTGGGATTCGCAGAGCGGCCTCCTCAGCCTGCCCGACGTCTGCGGGGAATTCGCCGCAACAAGGCACCTGCCAAAGTTGTGGGTAAAGAGCAGGACTACAGGGGGGCCGCTATCACATCTTGCCTGGCTTCACGCTGCCCTGCGAATCACACCCTCTTGCGGCCCCTACCTGTCCCGCCGCCTCAGCACATAGTCCACCGCAGTCGCGCTCGGCGCGATCGTCAGATCGCCCGCCCGGCCAACGGCCGCGTCCACGGCCCGGCCGGACTCGTCCAACGCCTTCACGTCCACGTCGGGCGGATCCGCGCCCATGAGCATGGCCGTGTCGATCGCGAGCACGCGGCAGCCGCGGTTGGGCGGTATCTGCTTCAGCCGCATGTCTTTCTGAAACGCGGGCAGGCCTACGGGCGGGAAGATCTCCCACGGCCCCAGGTCGCCGCAGGGGATCACGCGCCAGGCCCGCGCCTCGCGCTTGAGCCACACCGCGCCGTCCACGTCGAGCGCCTCAACCCGCGTGCGCCG
>JAJRTI010000761.1 GCA_024278415.1 Planctomycetota bacterium
TCCCACGCGTTGCCAAGCATGTCGTAGAGGCCCCACGCGTTGGGCCTGAAGCGGCCAACGGGAGCGCTTGCCGCATAGCCGTCGTCCAAGGCGGGGTCGCTCCACCTGAACGCGGTGCGCCGATCCGCGAAGTTGCAGTAGAGAGGGTTCAATTCATCGCCCCAATAGAAAGGAGTCCTTGTGCCCGCGCGGCACGCGTACTCCCACTCGGCCTCCGTGGGTAGACGCGCGGGCGCACCGGTCGCCCCCTTCAGCCAATCACAGAAGGCCATCGCGTCAAGCCACGAAACACGCACGATCGGCTGTGGGTCGCCGTTCAGGGAGGCGCCACGGAAGCTCCGACTGTCGTGGTGCGGACTGAATAGCCGGTACTGCGCGTTCGTCACCTCATATTTGCCAATGTAGAACGCCTTCGATATCCGTACTGAATGCTGGGGGCGCTCGTGCCGAGCAAGAGCCGCAGCTTTGCGAAGGCTGCCGCCGTCAGCGTATTCCTTTGCCACCTCCTCCGGACTCATCGTGCTGCCCATCGCGAATTCCCCGGCTGGGATCAGCACGAACTCGATGCGCGGATTATCCAACCAGACTTCGTATGCATAGCCCGACGCCGGATCGGCAGGCTTCCCTGCCCAACGAACCACTCGATTGCCGTGCTGGTCCTTAGGCGAATCCGGCAGCCTGAAAGATCCCAAGGGGCAACGTACGTCTCTCACCGTATCTGCCATCGCGCACCTATCCCATCTGAAACACATGGTGTCGTCGCCGCGACTTCACACGCACATGCCGAGTATTGTACCCCCCCCCGAGCAAAGTCAAACGCGAAATGCAAAAAAGGCGGATGCTATTTGCATCGGTTTTCACAGCCATGGTGCGTGTCAAAACCCGGGTCCGCACATCATCGGGCCGGCAAGCCGCGCACGAAGTCTAGCGCTGGTCCCGGCCGTCATTATCGGGCTTCGCCCCTCAATCTTCAATCCCCAGCGCGTCCCCGTCGGGCTTCGCGTCTCCGTCGCCGATCCGCACCCACACTGGGCTCGACCACGCCTCGCCCGCGTAACTGTGCACGTCGTCGGGCCGCTGCCAAACCTTCACGTAGTAGTAGTGCTCCCCTGGCTCGGCGCGCTCATCCGCGAAATCGAAGGCCACGCTGGCTCCCCGTTCGTGCCGCTCATCGATGACATGGCCGTCACGGATGATCTGGACGCGTTCGATCTCCGTCGTCGCGTGCGCTTGCACCTGGATGGCCGGCGCGGCGTCCACACGGCCTTCGTCGCCCATGAACAGGTCGCCCACCCGAAGCCACACGGCCATCTTCTTGCCGTTCGTGGCGAAGGTGCGGCGCTGCCGAATCGCCTCCAGGACGGACTCGCGCGACAGGGACGGCGCGTACACGCCGGTGATCGCGGCCGCGTACACGTATGGCAAGCTTCGGTCCCGGGCTGCGGGCCGGACCGAATGGTCGCTCGCTCCCACTGCGCCCAAGCGCTGGCCGTTGGACAACAGGCACTCATAGGACTGCGCCGAGAAGCCGCGCGTCTGCACGACTTCGGCCACGGACTCGTACGCGCGGTTCACGCTCGACCAGAACCGCTGCGCGGAACCCAACAGACCATCCGCGTGGTAGTGGCGGATGACCGACACTTGGCCCGCGAGATCAGAGAAGTCGAACGCGTTGTACAGCTCGGGCAGCGTGCGCAGACCCGCAAAGTCGCGCCACACGCGCGCCGCGGTCTGCTCGTCGGCGAAGTAGAAATTCGCGTGGCCCTCGTGGTGCCACTCATACCCCAAGAGCGCGGCGAACAGATTGGGGGCGTTGTAGAGATCCGCCAGGCGCAGGTTCTCGGCCCAATCGTCCGCGTTGATGTATGAGTAATGGTCCGTGATCGCGTAGAAATCCAGCCCTGCGGTCTCGATGGCCCATCGGTAATGGTCCTGCATCGTGCCGTCGTTTTCGGACAGGCATTTGGACCGGTTGCTGTGCCGGTGCAGATCGCCCCAATAGGGCCGCCACTCCTGCTCGCCGAGCGAAATCGTTTCGGCCGTTGGTTTGCCCATAGGCAACACCGAACGCACCGACGACGCGACAATCTCGACGCGCGTGGCATCGGCTTCCGCCTGCGGGTCAAGCCCTTGGGTCTCGCTCTGCCAGATGCGTTTGAACGCGATGCGCGAATCGTACGGCGGGTCGCGATGGCCGTCGTACGTGCACGCCTGGTAGCACAACAGCACGTCGTCGCCTTGCTCGATCGCTTGGATGCGTTCGGCGCTGTTGCCGATGGCCGTGCTGATCTTGCGCACGCCGGACCACTCGCTGTCCTTGAGCCGGATCTGATTGACGTCCCAGCCCCAGTCGTTGTGGATCGCGTTCCGAAACCAGCGGAAGAACACGCTGACCGCGCCGTCGTGGTGGCACAGCACGGTGGGGCACGCCGGCAGCTTGACGCATTCGGGATCGGCTGGGATGGGCACGTGGTACGTCGCGAGCACGCGGTCGGTGCCGATGCACGACAGCAGCAGGCTCGCGTCGCCGTTGAGGAAATGGTGGTCTCGCCCCCAAGCCTCCACGGATCGGCAGGCGAGCCACAAACGCCCCTCGTTGTCCACGTCGCAGGCCGCGTCAAGGCAGAAGCGCTCGTCCGATGGCACGGCAAGCACGGGGCCCATTCCGCCGTCTGGGAAGACCTGGCGTGTGTAGATGCGGAACAGGCCGCGGTGGAACGTCTCCCACATCAACCACAGGCGCCCATCGTGTGCCGGCACAATCGTGGGATTCCACTTCGACAAGATCGGCGCACCCACCTCCACCGGCTGCCCCTTGGGCCCGAGTTGGAGGTAGATCTGGAACTCGCGCTCGCCGCGGATCTGGTAAGCGAACGCGGGGCGGCCGCTGGAGTCGACTGCAAGATCGAACGCCACGACGCTGCCGGGCGTCTGCACGCTCGCCGGCCAACGATCACCCCAGCCTGACCGGGCGATGTCCCACTGGCCCTTGTAGCGCGCGAGGGCAAAGATCGCCAACTCGTCGTCGAGCCAGGCCGTGCGGAGGTTCAGCATCGGCTCTCGGCTCGTGGCCTTCGCCCGCGCTGTGGCTCCCGTGTTGGACACCGTCGCGAGCCGCACGACAACCGGCCGCTGCCCGTGGCGCAGATCCTCGCTATCCTGAAGCCACACCACGCGCGCTTGGCCGTCGGGGCTCATGCAGAGCGACGGCTCGCGCACGTGATCTCGGCCAAGCGTCAGATTATCTGTACGCCAGGGCCACTCTCTAAGGAGACTAGGCATCGTCGACAGGCGGAGGAGAAGACAGCCGAAACTCCGGCTGGTTGAGTCGTCCAACAGGCCCCCTGCACGAGGAAGCCGGCGCCACCCTCAGCGATCGCCCCAGGCAGGCGCGCCCTTATCCTATCAGTGCCCGCGCGGACTGTCAATTGAAGCGGCTGTGGCGCGCGCACGGCAGGCCCTGGAGGCTTGCACCTAAGCTGAGACGTTTTCCCGGGGCTTCGCCCCGGGCTGGTATGGCACGCCCCGTTGGGGCGAGTGGCTTCCTGCGCATGTGTCCACCGGCCAGACGGAGGCGACCCGCTTGTAGTGGCGACCGTAAGGGCGCCCTCTGCTCCGATGGCGAATCGTCACCCGAGCGGAAGGCCCTCACGGGCCTGCTACAAGCGCGAGGCAGTCCGGCGGCACTC
The DNA here is from genome assembly GCA_024278415.1 of Planctomycetota bacterium. The sequence goes on from JAJRTI010000761.1 coordinate 3,690, forward strand.
CCCCCAGCACGCGCGGCCACGCACGCCAGGGGTGCCTCATCCGCTGTGCCGCGAGCGGTGCGACAGCACAAGCATGACGCGACGCTAGGTTGCAGTTACCTGGCGTATCGGTAACATGGCCGCATCTGCTCGCGTAGCTTGCAGGGCAAGTTCCGCACCGCGCCCCAAACGACACGATCTGGAGGATGACATGGAACACCACTTCAAGCCCAAGCGCTACTACTACACGTACGGCGCGCCGGCCGCCGAGTTGACCGTCAAGTCCGGCGACACGGTCGTCGCGGCGACGGTCGATGCCGGCAATGCCATGGCCAACGGCAAGGAGCTGCCGCGGCGCATGCGGCAGAAGCCGGCCTCGTCCGCGCTGCGCGAGTCGAATCCGCTGACCGGACCCATCTGCGTGAGCGGCGCGATGCCGGGCGACGCGCTCGCGGTGGACATCGAGGAGATCACGCTCAACCGGCCGTCCGGCTGGTCGTATCTGAAGCCCAACTTTGGCTCGCTCACCGGCGAAGGCCGCGGCCAACGCATGCTGCTCAACGAGCCGTTGCCGCTGCTGCGCTACGATTGGAACCTCGACCTGGAGCGCAACGTGGGCCGGCTGAAGCTGAAGAAGAGCAAGTTGAAATCCGTCGAAGTGCCGCTGCACCCCTTCCTGGGCAGCATCGGCGTCGCACCGCGCTTCGGCCGCGTCGAGACGTCCATGAGCCCCGGCGACTTCGGCGGCAACATGGATTGCGTTGAGACCCGCGCCGGCACGACGCTCTACCTCCCGGTCTGGGCCAAGGGCGCGTACCTTGCATTCGGCGACGTGCACGCGGCGCAGGGCGACGGCGAACTGTGTGGCGTCGCGATCGA
>JAJRTI010000762.1 GCA_024278415.1 Planctomycetota bacterium
ACTCGATGAGGAGCCTGCTTCAGCAGGACTTCTCTTGCTGCCGCAGGCGAATCGAGAAGCCGCGCTCAAGCGCGCTCCAGCCAATGAAGCGAAGACTTGCTGTCCACCACGTGAACGTGGTGGCAAGGCAGAGAGCCAGCTCAAGCTGGCTAAGCTGGCTGAATCCCGGTACTCCAGCAGAACGATCGAGATGACCACACGTGCCGCGCTTTGCCCTAAGGTTAATGGCATTGAGGCCGACGAACGCCTTGAGGAGTCTTGATACCCACGTTGAGGAATGTCAATTGGAAACGGCAAATTGGCCCCAGGTGTCCCCGGAGCGCAAGGATCCATTTGCAGTCCCCAGTCTCCAATTGTCAATCTTCAATCAGCCGACCTACAGGCCTCTCGATCCAGCGAAACGCCTACGCCCGCAAAGGCAAAACAGATTCGCGGTTTGCCTAGGCCTCCGCACGGCATGTCCGTGCGGAGCCACGATTGGGAGCCAGACGGGGGTACCGGATCGGTTTCCCCCTCCCCTCGCCCTTCCGCTCGGCATGCCGACCGGAAGGGCAAGGGGGGGGAGAACGGCTTGAGGATCGACAACCTGGCTCCCAATCGTCGCTCCGCAGGGGCATGCCCTGCGGAGGCGTCGATCGAGACCCATAGGCCTCTCGATCCAACGGCCTCCGACAGGAGGCCCCGTTTCGCTAGCGAAGTCTCGCAAAACGGCTAGCGCCTTATTTGTCAGGAACTACGACGAAGAACAAGAAGCTGGAGCGGAATGCCTGCCTGTGCGTGCCGCCAGGCGGGCTCGCCCGCTCGGGCCGCTACTCTCCGCCCAGGATCTCCACCTCGGTGGCCCCATACTGCCACAGTTTGTCCACGAGCTTGCGGGGGAACCGGGCGCGAATCGTGACCGTGTGGTCGGCGAACGCGCGCTCCACGATACGGCCCTTCTCTGCGATCGCGGCTTGGAGTTTGCCGTTGGTGATGGGCGCTTTCACGAGCAGGTCGGCCATGTGGCCGTCGATGAACTCGCGCAGCGCGCGGTCCAGGCCGTCCATGCCCTCGCCCGTGACCGCGGACACGCGCACCGCGTCCGGCCACTGCCGTTCCAGCAGCAGCTTCCCCCCGTCGTCGCTCACCAGATCCATCTTGTTCATCACGGCCACGATCGGCTTGTCCGCGCAGCCGAGTTCCGCCAACACCTGCTCGACCGATTCGATGTGGTGCTCCTTCTCAGGCGAACTGGCGTCGACCACGTGCAGGAGCAGGTCCGCGTGCCGCGCCTCTTCGAGCGTGGCGCGGAAGGACGCGACGAGGTGGTGGGGCAGCTTGCGGATGAAGCCCACCGTGTCGCTGAGCAGGATCTTGTGGCCGTCGCTGAGCCGGCACTCGCGCGTGCGCGTGTCGAGCGTGGCGAAGAGCTTGTCCTGCACGAACACGCCCGCCCCGGTCAGCCGATTCATGAGCGTGGACTTGCCCGCGTTCGTGTAGCCCACGAGCGAGACGGTGGTCTCCTCGAACCGCGTGCGGACCTCGCGCACGCGGCGCTCCTCGATGAGCTTGATGGAGCGCCGGAGGTCCTGGATGCGCCGGCGCGCGACGCGGCGGTCTTCCTCGATCTGCTTCTCGCCGGGCCCGCGCGTGCCGATGCCGCCCTCGATGCGCGACAGGTGCGTCCACATGCGCCGAAGCCGGGGCATGACGTACTCGAGTTGCGCCAGCTCGACTTGCAGCCGCGCTTGCTTCGTGCGCGCGCGGGTGGCGAAGATGTCGAGGATCAACTCGCTGCGGTCGATGACCTTGCAGTCCAGCTCGCGCTCCAAGTTGCGGATTTGCGCGGGAGACAGATCGTCGTCGCAGATCACGACGTTTGCATCGCGTTCCGCCACGAGCGCGCGCAGGTCGTCGATCTTGCCCGTGCCCACGTACGTGCCGGGGGCGATGTGCGAGCGCTTCTGCACCTCGCAGCCCACGATCGTCGCGCCCGACGTCTCGGTGAGGCGCTCCAACTCCGCAAGCGGCTCATCCTCCTCGAACTTTGTGCCGGGAAGGATGACGCCGATCAACAGCGCGCGCTCGGCACGGACGGATAGTTCTTCTCGTAAGTCTTGAGCCTGAGCCATGGTGGTATTCTGAGAGACGAATCTATAGGGATGTGGCCGGAAATGCAATGCCCGCCGCGGCCGTACTCGCCCCGGTCATGGCGCGCACTGCGCGCGCGATACGGTCAATATGGGACATCTTCTTCGCTCCTGTAAGCGTTGGGCCACGGCGTCAGGGCGAGCGAGTGGGTTGCCCATGGCGATAGGGCCCGCGCCACTGCTGGGCTTGTCCCAGCAGAGCGGTGATTGCCGACTACTGCCGAGGCGCCTCCTGTTTCTGTTCCCCTTTTGCTTGGCGCTCCTCCCCGCTCTTGTGGCCGGTGAGGGGGGGGGCGGTTGCAGGTGTTCGGTTTTCGCTACTGCTGCTTGGCCAAATACGCGTCAATCGCGGCCGCGGCGTGTTTGCCCTCGTAGATTGCGCGCACCACCGTCTGGCCGCCGCCGGCGCGGATGTCGCCTGCGGCAAACACGCCCGGCCGCGAGGTCATGTAGCTCTCGTCGTTGGCCGCAACGCGGCCGCGGTCCTGGCCGAGGCCCTCGATGAGCGCCTGCGCCGACTCGCCGGGCCGCTGCCCGATCGCGACAATGACCGTGTCGCAGTGCAACACGAACTCCGAATCGGGCAGTTCGACCGCGTTCGACGGAGCGAAGTTGTCCGGCTCCTGCCACTCGATGCGCACTGCGCGCAAGCCGGCCGCGTGGCCGCTGTCGCTGAGGATCTCCTGGGGCATGACGCGGCTGTGGAAGATCACGCCCTCGTCCCAGGCGCGGGCGATCTCATCGCGCGTGCCCGGCATCTCCGCGGGAGATTCGAGGCAACAGATCTCGACCGTCTTCGCGCCCTGCCGCAGCGCGGAGCACGCTGCGTCCATGGCCACACTGCCGCCGCCGATGACGATCACGCGCGGGCCCACGCGCACCGCGTCTGGGGTGTCGATGCACGCCTGGAGGAAGCGGACCGCGTCGAGCACGGCCTTGAGTTCTTCACCCGGGATGCCAAGCCTCGCGGGGCCCCACAGGCCGGTGGCGATCAGCACGGCCGCGTACCCGTCGCCGAGGAGCGCGTCCACGCTCTCCACGGCCGCGCCGCATTTGATCTCGAAGCCGACCTCTGCAAGGTAGTTGACCTCGCGGGCGACGTCGTCCTTGGCGAGGCGGTACTCCGGGATGCCGCGGCTCAGCATGCCGCCGGGCCGATCCGCTTTCTCGAACACGGTCACCGCGTATCCCATGCTCGTCAGCTCCGCGGCCGCGGCGAGGCCGGCCGGGCCGGAGCCGACGACGGCGACCTTCGCTCCCTTGGGCTCGGCTTTGGGCGGCGTGTAGAGGTGCTGCTCGATGTCCTGCTCGGACACATAGCGCTGGATGCGCGCGATGGAGATGGGCGCGCAGAGGCCGGCGGACCGGCAGCGCTCTTCGCACTGGCGCTCGGTCGCGCAGATCATCGCGCACGAGAGCGGCAGCACGTTCTTCTGGCGCAGCTCGCGGGCCGCGGCGGTCAGGTTGCCGGTCGCGACGGCCCGCACGAACGCGCGCACGTCCACCTCAGCCGGGCAGCCCTTGTTGCAGTACGGGTCGTCGCAGGAGAGGCAGCGCAGCGCTTCGTTCCTGGCCTCGACCGGGGTATAAGACTCACGGGTGTAACTTGCGTTCATGTTGCGTTTCTTCGCGTCTCTGCGGTTAAGCTTCCTGTTCGTCGGCCACGACGTAAGAGATCGCGCCGGTGGGGCAGAGGTGCCGGCACACGCCGCAGGCGATGCACTTGTCGGGGTCAACCTTGGCCTTCTCGTCCTGGGCCATCTCGATGGCCTCGCAGTGGCCGGGCTTCAGGCACCGGCCGCAGCCGATGCAGTGCTCTTCGGCCACGAACGCGTGGCCCTTGACGAGCTTGACCTTGTCCGGCGTGGTGAAGTTCTTCAGCGCCATGCCGCGGAAATCGTCGAACGTCTGGTAGCCCTTGCGCGTCATGAAGTCGCGGAGGCCCTCGTTCATCTCTTGGATTACTTCCCACCCGCGCCACATGATCGCGGAGCACACGCCCACCGCGGACGCGCCCCACATGATCGCGTCGACCACGTCGCGCCAGGTGTCGAGCCCGCCGCTGGCGATGATCGGGATGTCCACGGCCTGGGCGAGTTGCGCGGTCGCGAGGTACGTCGAGTAGCGGCACACGGAGCCGTTGGTGGAGCCCTGGGGGATGCCTTCGAGCAGCGGCATGTCGGGCACGCCGTCGTCCGACACCGGAGGCAGGCCGCTGATGGGCGCGCCCACGATGTGGAGGCCGTCCGCGCCGGCGTCTTGCATGGCCTGCGCGGACAGGATCATACGCGCGCGGTCGCCGGGGATGATCTTGGGCACGATAGGGCCGTCGAACACGCCGCGCATGAGCGTGACGAGCTTGTGGCACACGTCGGGATTCTCGCCGATGGACGCGCCTCCGTGGTCGTGCTTTTTCGTGTCGGTCGCCGCGGACGTATCGAGGTTGGGGCAGCAGAAATTGGGTTCGAGCATGTCCGTGCCGGCCTCAGCGAACTTCTCGCTCATGAGCTTCCATTCGTCGTCCGCATTGCCCATCGCGCTGTAGTTGGCCATCATGAGCACTGGCAGTTGTTCTTTGACTTCCTTCATCAACTCGAAGCCGTGCTCGAGGTCGAGGCGCTTGTTCGTGGGCGAGAGGATGACGCTGCCCGGGAGCGAGAAGGATCGCATCTCGCTCTGGAAGGGCACCTTGACGAAGGTGAGCTTGAGGCTGACCGCGCCGGCGCCGTGGAGCGAGGCCTGCTCGATCTTGGTGAACTTGTCCGTGAGCGGCCCCGACGCGATGGTGATGGGGTTGGGGAGCGTGAGGCCGCGGAACGTGACGCTGATGTTGGGTTCGCTCATGGCTGGGCCGATTTAGTGAAAGGGCGCGGCAGTAGCCGCGCCGGCGGGGAGACGGGTCGGGTGGATGTTGCGCGGGAAGTATAGCCCCGTTGCGCGGCAGGGTCAAGAAAGCGAGCGCCGCGCTCCCTACACCCCACACCCCAACTCATCGAGCTTCTGGCAGATGGCGCGCACGTTCTCCGGCGGCACGTCGGGCGCGCACTCCGCGTTGATCATGAAGCCGCCCTCTGGCATGTAGAGCGCGTCCCAGCACTCCTGGATGTGGTCCCGAATCTGCTCCGGCGTGGCGAAGGGGAGGAACTGCCGGTCGAGGTCAAGCTTGATGCAGATTGTGCCCTTGAGCGCGGCAAGCTTATCCAGACCGTTCGCTCGGAATTGCGGGTTGATGATGTCCACGCCCACCTCCCCGAGGTCGGGGATAATCTCCACGATGTGGCCGTCGGAGTGGAGATAGGTCGTCGCGCCGGCGTCGCGGGCCGGGCCGAAGATGTCGCGGAAGCAGGGCTTGAGGTAGTGGCGCCAGTCGTCGGGGCTCATAGGCAGGGAGGTCTGCATGCCCATGTCGTCGCCGCCCGTGATCGCGTTGGCCCCAGCCTCGAGGTATCGGCTCACGAGCGCGACGTTCTGGGTGACGATCAGGTCGATGAGCTTGTCCAAGCGCGGGTCGCGCGTGGCGATGTCCATCATGAGGCCCACGTACCCGCGCAGGTAATGCAGGCGCATGAACATGAACCCGTGGAGCAGGCCTCCGGTCGCGAGGCTTCCGTGCTCCTTGGCGCGCTGAAAGTTCTCCGCGATGCGGCCCCAGTCGCGCGGGTGGCCGTAGTCGTCGTTCTCGACGATGTCCGGGCGCTCGTACGAGTCGAACGCGTCCCAGTCGCGCAGCGGCGCCTCGTCATCGACGGGGATGGCGTTGATGCCTTCCTCCGCGTTGTCCCACACCACGCCCCACACGTCGGTCCAGCGTCCGATCTGATGCGTGCGCGGGATCTTCATGTCCTTGAACGCGCCGGCTTTGTAGCCCGGGAAGAACTGCGGAAAGTCGAGCACCACCTCCTCCACGGCCTCGCCGTATTTGAGCCACGTGCCGGGCAGGAGCGAGACGGACACGGGCACCCACTTCGGGTGGTTGAAGTGGGCCGCGTCGAGGTAGTTTTGGGTGCGTTCGTTGTGGGGCATGGTGAGTCAGACGTGAAGACGTAAAAACGTAAAACGTGAGCCACGCGCGCGGTGCGCTTGTGTCGGCGCAGGGCTTGATCTCTGGCGCTGGTTCTCCGGCCCAGCGGGCTATGGGGCGTTTTGCTCGTCCTCCTTTTCGGCCTCCTGCCCCTGCTCCTCCCCGTTTGCGCCCTCGCCGTACTGGGCTTCGAGCCTGCGCAGCGTTTCGAGGTCCTCGACCGAGTTCCACCCCCTGTGCGCGCCGAAGGGGGCAAACTGCACCCCCAACTCGGCAACGTCGCCTGCGTGCCGGCGCTGCCAGCGCACTTCCGCGTTCAGCTCCAAGGGCTCCTCGTGCGGCGCCAGCAGTTGCACCGTCAGCTTCGTGCTGCGGCGGATCTGTTCGTTGCACTCGAATGCGATACCGCCCTTGCTGATGTTGACGACTGGATAGGCCTCTGAATAGCCCGACAGAAGCACCAGAAGGCCCTTCTTCTTGTATCGGGTTTGGCCGTTGGGAACCTCAAACCTGAGGCATGCTCGCTTTTCAGCATTATCCGTCATGGCCCTGTTCTCCACAGGTGTCGGCGTCTGCGGCGCGCCGGGATACGCAACCCGCTCGTCGCGGCGTGAATCCTGTGGACTTCGCCCGCGTTTGTCAAGGCCCGACGCCCGCGCGTCAGTCCAGGTCCGCGGGCTCCGATGAGTCCTTCTCGACGGGCCAGCCGGTCATGTCGCTGAGGGCCTGCGCGATCTGAGTGGTCTTGGCCGGCGCACCTTGGCCGGCAGGCCGGACCGCGGCGGTCTCCGTGAGCAGGGCCGGCAAGTCCAAACCCGGCCGGAAGAGGATGCGCCATGTGGACTTTGGCTGCGCGGCCGGCGGCCGGCCCTGAGGCGCTTCGAACGCGCGGCGCACGACGATCACCCGAGGCGGCTCCACTTGCGCTTCGTAGCTTCGCCTCTCGATGGCCTCACGGTGGTCGATGTGGAGCAGGCCGCGGGCCTTGTCTACGCACATGACCACCCGATGCCGGCAGGCGAGGCACGCAAGCGCGCACGCGGCCAAGCCCGCAAGAATCGATACGGCCATCCGGGCCCGCCTCACGCCAGGGCCTGAAGGCTCCCGGGTCGCCCTGGGCAGCGGCGGCGGGAAGAAGGGCACGCCGCGGGCCTGCGCGTCCGCGCGGGCGCGTTCGACCGCGTCGCGGAGTTGCATGGCCTCCAGGTCGGGGCTGGGCCGGGGCGGCCTGGGATAGGCCATGACTGCCACGAAGCCCAGCGCCAATACGAACACGAGCCCCGGCGCCACGCGCGCCAGGGCCGGGCGGAGCACGATCCCCTCGGCGCCGGCTTGGGCCACTCGCGATCGGGAGAGGTCAATGTGGGATGGCAGCATGGCGAGGCCACGATATATGCTTGCGACGGCGGCCTGCTCAGCATAGCCGCTTGCCCCCACGAGGGGCAAGCACGCGCCTCGGCCGCCCGGCCTCGTCGCCCATTTCAGGCGGGCGTCTCGCAAGCGGCGAATCCCCCGTTCGCCCGAGCCGACGCGATGCGCGCTTGCCAAACGCCGCGCACGCGATACCATGGCGGCCTGGCATCTGTGAACGGACCCCGCTGACAGGAGACTCTAGCATGTCTGAGAACGCACCGCTTCGCATCGGCATCATCGGTTGCGGCCGCATCGCCACGCCCTACGCCGCAAGTATGGCGAAGTACCCGGACCACCTCGAAGTGGTCGGCGGATACGATCTGCTGCCCGAGGCGGCGGCCGCGTTTTGCGAGCAGCACGGTGGCCGCGCGTTCGAGAGCCTGGACGCGCTGCTCGCGTGCGACGAGATCGAGATGGTGCTCAACCTGACCATCCACACCGCGCACGCGGAGGTCACCCTAGCCGCGCTCGAAGCCGGCAAGCACGTGCACAGCGAGAAGCCGCTCGCGACGAACCGCGCGGACGGCGAACTGGTGGTCGCGCTCGCCAAGGAGAAAGGCCTGCGGCTCGGCTGCTCGCCGTTCGTTGTGCTTGGCGAAGCGCAGCAGACGCTGTGGAAGGCCGTGCGCGACGGCCTGGCCGGCGACGTGTACGAGGTCGTGGCCAACATTCTGCACGGCCGCATCGAGCGCCGGAACCCCAACCCGGTCCCGTACCTCAGCCCTGGCGCCGGGCCCGTGCTCGACGTGGGCGTGTACCCGCTCAACGTGGTCACGTCCATCTTTGGCCCCGTCGCGCGCGTGCGCGGCGCGGCCGCGGACGTGGTGCGGCCGCGCCGCGTGATCGAGGAGGGGCCGATTGCGGGCACGGAGTTCGACGTGACGACGCCCGACCACGTGACCGCGCTCATGGAGTTCGAGGGCGGCCCGGCGCTGCGGCTTTCCGCGAGTTTCACAGTGGACGACAAGGATCTGCCGGGCATCTGCGTGTACGGCTCGAAGGGCACGCTCAAGATGGGCACCTCTTTCATCTTCAACGCGCCGGTCACCTTCCGGCCTGAAGGCGCGGACGAAGCGGAGCCGGTGCCGTACGTGGCTACGCCACGGCCGGGCGTAGACTGGGCAGCCGGCGCGCTCGACATGCATGCCGCTTTGCGCACCGGCGCACCGCTCCACTGCACCGGCGAACAGGCGTTGCACATCCTCGACGTGTGCTTGAGCATACTCGAAGCCGGGGAAGAGGGCCGGCCCCAGGAGGTCGCGAGCCGGTTCAAGCGGCCGGCGCCGGTGTACGCGTAGGCCGGGCGCGCCAGAGGCTCACTGGCATGAGCACAGGCGGTGGATGGGGAACGCCCTGCCGGACGGGCATTGCGCGCCGCGGCTTCGCGTGGCTATAATCGGAGGCCTATTCACCCCATTGCCAAAGCCCCCCGCGCGGGGAGGAGGTCGATCATGACGTGGAGACCAGCGGCGTTGATTCTCGGTTTGGCGTGGCTCGGCTGCACGAGCGTTTGCCTGGGCCAGGAAGATGGCGAGCGGGCCAATCGCCGAGGCAACGCGGAACGCCGCGAGGGGGCAAGGCCCGTGCGGCGGCGCAATGCAGAAGGCCGCGGCGGGCCGATGGCGGGCGAAGAACTGCGCGATTTCGTCGAGCAGGTCATGCCGGGGCGTTTCGAACAGATCATGGCGCTGCGGCGCACGAATCCCGACCGCTTCCGGCAGACCGTGATGAGCCTCATGCAGAAGAAACGCCAGTTGGATGAACTGAAGGAGCGCGACCCGGCTGCATACGAACGCGCGGTCACGCAGATGGGCCTGGAGGCCGAGGTCCGAGAGATCGCTGAAGCCGCGCGCAAGGCGGACAATGAAGAAGGCAAGAAAGCTGCCAAGGATAAGCTCGCGGACGCGGTGGGCCAACTCTTTGACATCCAGTGCGAGACGCTCCAGCAGGAGATTCAGGAGCAGACCCAGCGCATCGAGGAGATGAAGCAACTGCTGGAGAAGCGCCGGGCGGCCAAGGAAAAGATCGTGCAGCGCCGCGTCGACGAACTGACCGGCGACGACGCGGTGCTGCGATGGGAGATCGGCTGGGGCCGCGAGGCCGGCCGAAGAGCCGAAAGGCCCAACGCTGGCCGGCGCTTCGAGGGCCGCGGCCGGGACGGCCAGCCTCGGCCACCGTTCATGCGCTGACCCCCAGCGGCGCTATCAATTACCCAAATCCATCCGGAACTGTCATGAAAAACAAGGGTGCAGGTCTGAACGTACGTAGTAAACTGGGCGTTCATTCCCGTGGTGCGCCGGCGCAGAATGCACATGCGCCGAAGGCGCATCACAACATAGCCCTGTGCAAGCTCGTTCGGCCGCGTCAGCGGGCGAACGAGCGCCGCGCTGGGAAGGATGCCGAAAACAAGCCGCCAACGCTGAAAGCGTTGCACAAACGCGGCCCGCCAGTCTTGTGGAACGCTTTCAGCGTTCCTTGGCCTGG
>JAJRTI010000763.1 GCA_024278415.1 Planctomycetota bacterium
CACGGCGACGGCCTGAATTTGCGGATCAAGCGCGCCGGCGAAGAGCGCCCAGAGCCCGGCCGCGGCAAAGCCCGCAAGCCTCACGCCGGATACGTCCCGCCGGCCGCGCGCGTACGCAGCCGCGGTCAAGATGTCTTGCACGCGCTCCGCGGCCGCGGTGCGGTGGAATGTCCAGAAATGCTTCTCTGATGTATCCCACTGCGTCGGCTCGAAGACGCAGTGATGCTCGCCGGTGAGGAATGCATCCATCGCGAGCACGGCCACGCCCCGGGCCAGCGCGGCCTCGACAAACGGGCCCGGCTTCGCCTCGGCCTCATCGACGAACGCGGCTTTGCCCGCGGCGTGGATGGCAACGACGCATGGCGCTTTGCGCGAGCCTGCTGGCTTGAACAGCACGACCGGCACGCGGTCGCCTACGCCCTCCCGGCCGAGCACGAGACGCTCGATGCTGAAGCCCTCCGCGTCGAGCTTGCCCTGCGCATCGGCCAGGACCTCGCCCCTGCCAGGCGCGGCCGCCGCGAGCGCGTGCCGCAGGCCGATCTCGGAGTTCGCTCTGAACTGCTCGAACGCGGCTGTGTCGCCGGACTTGGGCAGAGCAAGGCTCCGCCTCGCGGCCGCTTGCACGGATGCCACCACGCCGTTCGTGTTGAGCGCGGCGCTCGGCAACTCGCCACTCGGAAAGACGCGCAGGTCGCGCTCCTTCTCCACGGCGAATGGCGCTTCCTTGACCCTGTTGTAGCTTCGCTTGTGCTGAAGCCAGCGCGCAAACCACTTGTAGACGGCTTCGCGGCTATCCTTGTTGTAGTTGTGCTCCGCGTCGAAGCGGACGCACTTGACCTTGTCTTGCGCGGCGTAGAGCCGGTAGATGCTGCGGATGCCGGGGTATTCCTCTTCAGGGGTCAGCCGCGTCCAGTCGCCGGTCGCCGCGACCAGCAGCAGCGGCCGCGGGGCCATGAGCGCGGCGATCTCTGCGTTGTACGTGTCGATGCGCAGGCCGGGAGCGTTCTCGCACAGGCAGCCGCCCTGCATGATGCCGGACACCATGCACACCGGCGCGGCGACCTTCACCCGGTCGTCGATGGCCATGAGCATGAACGTTTGCGTGCCGCCGCCAGAGGTGCCTGTGCAGCCGATGCGCTCGGGGTCCACGTCGGGCAGCGATTGGAGGAAGTCCACAACGCGGATGCTGTTCCAAAGTTGGAGGCCGAGCAGGTGGATGCCCCACAGATCGGCCGCGTCGGTGCGGAAGTCGTGGGGCACTTGGAGGCTGTCGACCTTGCCCACCATGTCGTAGCTGAACGCGACGTAGCCCTGCTTGGCGAAGTTGATGCAGCGCCCGGGCACGGAGCCGCTCTCCTCGTTCGCGAGCCGGCCGGCAGACCAATGGCCGTGCGGATTGGCGATGCCGGGCACGGGCGAGACCACGTCCTTGGGCCGGTACAAGTTGCCCGTGACGTAGAAGCCGGGGTAGCTCTCGAAGTAGACCTTCTCGACCGTGTAGTCCTCGCGCTCGGTGCGGTCGAAGATGTGCGTGTTTAGCGGGCAGCGCTCCGGCATGGGCCAGAGCCCGGAGGACACGAGGATGTGCTCGCGCAGGTCCGCCGCGCGGGCCTCCCACGCCTTGCGCGTCTCATACTGGGGGAAGTGGAAGTGCGTGTGCGTGCCGCGGTCGAGCGTGAGGCGCGCGTCGCGCACCGGGCCAGGCGAGCCCGGCAGGGCCCGCGTCATGGCCGTGGCGAGCGAGGGATCAAACGACGCATCGGGGGAGAGCACGAGCCGGCCGATGAGGTCGGGCTTGCACTGGAGGTAGCGACGCTCCGCGGCGATCTCGATGGCAAAGCGCTGGTTCTTCTTGAGCGCGACTTCGCCGATTCGGCGCCAGACCATCTCGCCCGGGGGGCCGGGCTGTGGCCGCGATTGGAAGCTGCTGTGATCCAGCGAGATCTTCAGATTGGCGCTGTTCTTGGCCCAGACCCAAAGCACGTGCAGACCTGAGCGGTCGGGCTTGCCGCCATCGGAGAGGAGCTTGGGCAAGTCGGATGGGCCGTAGATCAGGTTCGACACGGACCACTCCTTGGACGGACGTCTCATTGCCGTATGGAAAAGGAGCCGCATCGCGGAGGGATGCGGCTCTTGCAGGGGGGGACGCGATGCGGAAGCCGTCCCGCACCTGCGGGACGGACCGCATCGTGTCCCCAGACTCAACGGGCCTATCCTGGGACACGAAGTCGGACGCTTCGCGTCCTTGGTTCATGTCCCCGGCGCCCGCCTACTTCACCTTCGCGTCGGCCGACTTTAGCTCCTTCAGCACGAGCGCGAGGCTGTCGCGCGCGTCTTTGGCCGTGGTGACCGTGGGCGCCTCGCCTTTGTTGAGGCAATCGAGGAAGTACTGGATCTCGTTGCCGTACCCGCCGAGGTCGGACACGTTGCCTCCTCCGGCGCTGCCTTTGATCTTGGCGGCCGGCGGCTTGAGCGCCTTGGGCTTGCCGGCGACCGGGTAGAGCATCGTCGAGGGCTGGCGCGTGCAGTCGAAATCGATCGCGCCTTTCTCGAAGATCGCGCGGTAGGCCATGCAGAAGGGGTACGTGGGCGGGAAGTCCCAGCCGCCTTCGGCGTGCACCGCGACGCCCTTGTACGCGTAGTTCGTCCAGATGTGTTGCCACGCGCCTTTCTTGCCGGTGCCGACGGAATCGACACTGGCCGGGTCGCCGAGCAGGTAGCGTGCGAAGTCGGTGTCGTGGATGTGGAGGTCGATGAGTGCGCCGCCGCTGAGCTTGGGGTCGTTGAGCCAGTTCTTCCAGCTCCAACCAGCGGGCGGGCTGAGGCGCTTCATTTGGAGCGACTTGAGCTTGCCGAGCTTCTTGCTGTCCACGTACTGCTTGAGCAGTTGGTACTCAGGCCAGAAGCGGATGACCTGCGCGATCATGAACTGCACGCCGGCCTTCTTGCACGCGGCGATCATCTTGTCCGCGTCCTTCGTGGTCAGTGCGATGGGCTTCTCGCACAGCACGTGCTTGCCGGCTTTCGCGGCCGCGACTGTGGCGTCGCAGTGCATGTGCGTGGGCAGGCAGATGTCCACCATGTCGATGCCGCTCTCCGCGAGCATCTTGTCGTAGTCGGTGTACACCTCGGCCTTGGCCATGTCGGCCAGCTTCGTGGCGTGTCCTTTGCGCACGTCGCACACGGCCACGAGCTTGCCGCCTTTGGCCGCGTTGTGGCAGTTGGCGTGCATCTCGCCCATGAAGCCGGTGCCAACGATTCCAACCTTAATCATCTTAGGTGACCTCCTAATGCGGGCTTGGCCCGCAGCCAAAGAGGGGCGGACGGCCTTCGCCGTCCGTCGGAACGCGAAGGCGTTCCGCTCCGAATATCTTCCGAAACGCGAAGGCGTTCCGCGCCGCGTCACGCTCCACGCCCGAGAATCGCGTCCAGCGCGTTGGACGTGTTCTGGATGCGCACCATGGGGTAGTGGGCGTAGAGCGGGATCATCTCCGCGGTCACGCTCTTGTTGTATCCGATTTCATGGAGCGCCGCGATCACCTCCGGCCAGTTCACGTCGCCTTCGAGCAAGTCGACGAAGCCTTCGGCCGTGCCGACCGCGAGCCGGAAGTCTTTGAAGTGTACGCGCTTGATGCGCTTGCCGAGGATGCGAATCCACTGCTCCGGGTAGCCCATCTTGAGCACGTTGCCCACGTCGAAGTACACGCCGACGCGCTTGCTCTTGAACTGGTCCACGAACTGCTTCAGTTCGAGCGGGCTCTGGAAGAGCTTGTTCCACACGTTCTCCACGCAGAGCGCCACGCCGGTCGCCTCGGCCGTAGGCAGGAGCTTTTTCGTGTACTCGGTCATGCGCTCCCACGCGACGTCGTACGGGATGACCTCGCTCTCGGGGTCGAAGAACACGTCGACTGCGCCAGGGATGTAGAGGAGCGCGTCCGTGCCGAGCCACTGCGTGATCTGGAGCATCTTCTTGCAGGAACTCAAGCACTTGTTGCGCTTCTGTGCGGAGTTGGAGCTGAAGTTGTAGCCCCAGTACACTCCCGACGCGACGCCGGTGATTTTGATGCCGATGCGCTTGGCCAGGCGCTTCAGCATGTCGCACTGCTTCTTCTTGGAGTTGACGTTGAGTTCGCCTTCGTCGCCGATGCACAGCTCGATGCCGTCGTAGCCCATGCTCTTGGCCTCGGACATGGCCTCGACAATCGGCTTGGCGCCTTCCAGACCTCCGGGAAACGCCCAGTAGCTGATGCTCTTGATCATGGCGCTATACTCCAATGGGTTCATAGGTTCACACAACGCGCAGAATGGAACACAGAATTCTATCAGATGCTTCTCGCGCGTCAACAGAAATCAGAAACGCGCGCGCCTGAGACAAAGCGGGCTTCGGCCGCGACCCAGGAGCGGAAGGCCGTTGCCGTCTGTCCTTGCTGTGCGGCTGCGCCGCAGTCCACATGGAGTGCGCCGGCTTGACGCCGCTTTCTCTCCGGCGCGCTGGCTCCTTAGCGCGAATCTCACGACAACATGTTGTCGATGTGTGCGGTGCGCGGCGACGTGGTTTGTAGTAGGGCAATTCATTGCCCGTCGAACGTCCGTGCTCTCACGAGGCAGACGGGCGATAAATCGCCCTACTACAAGCGGCCCGACGGCGGCGGCGCAGGGCCTTAGCCATCCGGAACTGGTATGGAAAACAAGAAGTTGCGTGGTGTGCGCGCTCTCTTGGCAGGGTATTGCGTATTCCGTATTCCGTATCTCGGATCGCAATCCGAATACGCAATACGCAATACGGAACAGCGAACCTGCCCTCCACACGCCACGTCTTGCCTCTGATCCATGACAGTCAGAAGCCTTGGGTTGCGGGCGAAGCCCGCTTTGTGGCCTAACAGCCCGTCAACAAAGTGCTGTCCTGCTACGACGGGCCCTTCGGGCGAGCCCCGTCGGGCGCCGCTGCTGCGTTGCACCGCGCTCGACGCGCCCGAGCCCGCCTTCGCGACCGTGCGCCTTGCATCGACACCTGCCTGCGCCGCCGCGCGGCAGGCAGGCCCGCCTGGACTCGTGAGAAATGCGGGCTAAGTGGTTGATTCTGGTACTCGTTTTTGGCAGCCTATGCAGCGAGAGTTGATGCACGTTGCCGAGCAACCGCCATGGAGGGCTCCCGTCGAGGGCGCCCAGGAGGAAGGCGATGGATTTCCGCAGACTGAAGACATTAGGTGTTGCGAGCCTGCTGCTTGCCGCCGTGCTCATCGCCGGCTGCGACGAGGATACCTGGCGGAGCAAGGTCCGGCTCGTGTCCGCCAAGACGGCCATTGCACCTAAGGTGGATGGTATCGTGGACGTAGGCATCTGGGACGAGGCCCAAGACGCCACGGCGACGCTGGCGTTTTTCATGGGGCCGGACCAGGCGAGGGTGTCCATGCCCGACATGGAAGTCTACCTGCGCGCGGTCCACACCGACACGCACGTGTACATCCTGGCGCAGTGGCACACGTCAGGC
The DNA here is from genome assembly GCA_024278415.1 of Planctomycetota bacterium. The sequence continues at coordinate 5,492 of JAJRTI010000763.1, forward strand.
AAGGCGGACATGTACAGTCCCTTCGTGTGGAACGGCGAGTATTACGAACTAGAGCCGCAAGCGGACGACGCGATCAAGCTCATGTTCAAGACGGAGGGGTCTTACAAACGTCTGCTCGATTCGGGTTCCGAGTTCCGCGCGGACCTGTGGCACTGGGGCGCCGGCTGCACCAATCCGTCCAAGTACGCGCGGGATGCCCAACTCATCCTCAACGGCTCACAGACCAACGCCAAAGCTGAACAGTACACAGACTCTGTGACCGGCCGGCGATTGTGGTGGTGGGATCTGGACGACGCCGGCACGCCGGCCATGAAAGTGCAGTCCCCAGGCGGCCGCAATCAAGGTGAGGTGTTGCCGTCGTATGTGCCGCAGGAGCCCAGCGGCAGCGCGGCCGACGTGCAAGCCGTGGGCCTCTACGACGAGGAGCAGGGCATGTGGACGGTCGAGTTTTCCCGCAAACTCACGACCGGCCAAGCGGACGACGTGCAGTTCGATCTCACCAAGACGTGCACCATGGCTCTCAGCATCACCTTGGGCGACCGCGAGCAGTCTCAGGCTGTTGAATACCTCTCGCCGCTTATGCAGATCGCGTTTCAAGGCGAAAGCGCCAATTGGGCCTTCGACCAATACCAGCCAGGCGAGCACGTCATGGGCATGGAGATGGCCGCGAGCAATTGGATTGCCAAGGAAGATCCCACTGCCCCCTCCAAGCCCATGGTCTACGGACAAGTCGCGCACCAACAGCGTAGCGACGTCATGCCCGCCGCGTTGTACGCGGGAGGCATCTACGCCGACTTCTCCGTCGCGGCGTCCATCCGCCTGCTGCCGGGCTCGACCGAACGCGCGGGGGGACTCATCTTCCGCCAGTACGATTTGGAAAACTACTACCTCATGGAGGTCTCGGCCAGCACCGGCAAAGTGGCGATACACAAAGTCGTCGACGGCGTCAGCCAGCCGCTTGTCAACAAGACGGAACCCGGACTTGAGGGCCAAACCCCTGCCCCCGAAGACGAGGCCGGCCTGAAGCCCGTGGCCGTGTTTGACGTGCGCCGGGGCGACTGGTACCGCATCAAGGTCGAGTGCAAGGGCAGCAAGATCACCGGCTACCTCAACGGCGAGGCCGTCGTCGCGCTCGAAGACAGCGCAACCATGAACGGCCGAATCGGGCTGTGGACCCGGGGCGACACCATTGCGCATTTCGATGACCTGTCGGTGAAGGTCCAGCCCATCGCCGCGGCGAGCCAGCCCGAGGGCCCCGCGACGAAGTAGCGCTTCCCTTACTATCAGCGCGAGCAAGCCGGCCCAGGGGCCAGAGGCTTAAGGCGGGCTTAGCAGCCCGTCAATAAAGTCGTCCGTCGCGAGACGGAGGGATTTGCGCCGAGATCAAGGCGCGAAATCGCAGGCGAATTGGGAGATTCGTCGAGATTTCGCAACGCAGAGATCGGCGCAAAGACCCCGCCGCAGCAGGACAGCACTTTGTTGACGGGCTGTTAAGGCCACTGACCGTCATGGGGCAGAGGCAAGACGTGGCGTGTGGAGCGCGGGTTCGTTGTTCGGCATTCCGTATTCCGTATTTGGATCGCGAACTGAGATACGCAATACGCAATACGCAATACGCTGCCGAGAGTGCGCGCACACCGCGCAACTTCTTGTCTTTTGTCGCGGCTGCTGGCCGCGAAGGCATTCCGCTCCGGTCCGTCGTGCAGCGTTACGTGTGCAACTCGACCAGATCCCCGTCCGACAGCACATGCTCCCGGCTCACGCTCTGGCCGTCATACACGCCCTCGCCCCAGATGCGCGCGAACTTGAGCGTCTCCACGAAGTCCTGGTGCACCGACCTCGCCAGATCGAGCACGGTGTCGCCCCGCCTCAGCACGAACGGATCTGGCTTCTCGTCCTTCTTGCCCGGCGCTCGAGTGTAGACTCGCACGAGTTCAAGGTAGTTGAAGATATACTTTGGCAGTGCGTCGATCCCCTCGCCCGTCGTGGTCGACACGTCGAGCGCGGGCAGTTGGCCTCCGAAGAACTCGTCGAACATTTCCCGGCGCTCGCCGTCCGCGTCGAGGTCGAGCTTTGTGCGCACGAACAGCGCCTTCACGATCGCGGTCACCTGGTCCTCGCTCTTGCGCGCGTCTGGCCGCAGCAGAATCTTGCGGTCCTCGAGCGTGTCGAACACCGTCTGGGTCTGGTCGAGCAAATCGTCCGACCCAAGATCGACGACCACGATGGCCGCGTTCGCTTGGCGAATCAGCGTGAACAGCCCCGGCTCGGATCCATCGGGCACGAGCGGCGGCGTGTCCACGAGTTGGACCTGCACGTCCTCGTAGTTCATCATGCCCGGGATGGGCTTGTGGGTGGTGAAGGGGTAATCGGCCACCTCGGTGGGGGCGTTGGTGAGTGCGGCGATGAGCGCGGATTTGCCCACGTTCGGCACGCCGCAGATGACGACCTGCGCCGGCCCGTGCCGGGGCACGGCATAGGGATCGACGCGCTTGCCTCCGCTCTTTCGGCCCTGCTCGGCCTGGCCCATGAGCTTGGCCAACCGCTTCTTCAGGTCACCTTGGAGGTGATCCGTGCCCTTATGCTTCGGGATGACCCGCAGCATCTCCTTCAGCGCTTCGATCTTCTCCTCGTTCGTGCCGGCTTCCCGGAAGCGCTGTTCCGCACTGCGGTATTGGGGGGTGAGGTTCGCAGGCATGGGTGGGTGTCGTCGCGGTGGATGAAGCAAACCCAGTTGACGAGTCCAATATAGCCAAGCGGCCGAGGCCGGTCAACGCGGAGAGGCCGCGCGGTCCGGTCAGCGAGACACTCTCCCCCTTTGCGTCTCTGCGTCCGCCGTACTGCGGATTGCGTTGAATCCCCCTCGCTTGCACACGCGGCTGTGTTCTGCAATCCTGGTGCGTTTCACGAACCGCCCATGACCACCGAAACACCAAGAGCCGGTAGCCTCGTACTCTACAAGACCCGCGCCGCGCGCGTGGCCGAGATGGGAGCGAAGCTGCTCATCGAGACCGAGGACGGCAAGCGCGTGAGCGTGCGGCCCAAGGACGTGACGCTCCTGCACCCGGGGCCGATCCAGAACCTGTCGCGGCTGGGCGAGGCCGAGGGTGACTGGGAGACCGCATGGGAGCTGCTCGCGGGGGAGACCACGACGCTGGAGGAACTGGCTGAACTCGCGTACGGCGAGTTCACGCCCAAGACCGCGTGGGCCGCGTGGCAACTTGTCGCCGAAGGCGTTCACTTCCGCGGCGAGCCCGGAGCCATCGAGGCGCGCTCGCCGGAGGACGTGGCCAAGGACCAAGCCGCACGCCACGCCAAGGCCGCGGAGAAGGCCGCGTGGCAGGCGTTCGTCGGCCGCGTCGCCGCGGGCAAAGTCGCCGAGGAGGACGGGCCGTTCGTGGAGGAAATCGAACGGCTCGCGTACGGCGAGATCGAGAAGAGCGCGGTCATGCGCAACTTGGGCCGGGACCAGACCCCGCGGGCCGCGCACGCGCTGCTGCTCGCGATCAAGCGTTGGGACACCGCGGTCAATCCTTACCCCCGGCGCATGGCCGTGCCGATGGACGCGCCGGAGGTGGCCGTGCCGGATCTGCCGCACGAGGAGCGCCTCGACCTGACACACCTGCCCGCGTTCGCCATCGACGACGAGGGCAACCAAGACCCGGACGACGCGCTGAGCATCGACGGCCGGCGCCTGTGGGTGCACGTGGCCGACGCGGCCGCGATCGCTCCGCCGGACAGCCCGCTCGACGTGGAGGCCCGCGGCCGCGGCGCGACCCTCTACCTGCCCGAAGGCGCGGCGCCCATGCTGCCACGGGCCGCGACGCACGTGCTGGGCCTGGGGCTCAACGACGTGTCGCCCGCGCTGTCCTTCGGCCTGGATCTGGACGATGCCGGCGCGGTCGAGCGCGTGGAGGTCGCGCGGACGCGCGTGCGCGTGACGCGCCTGACGTACGCGGAGGCCGACGCGCGGCTCGACGAGGAGCCGTTCAAGCGCTTGCACGAGATCGCGCAGGCATCGGAGGCCCGGCGCCTCAGGAACGGCGCGCTCACTATCGACCTCCCGGAAGTGAAGCTTACCATCGACGACGGCCGCGTGGACATCCGGCCCCTGCCGCCTTTGCGCAGCCGCGGCCTCGTGTCCGAGGCGATGCTCATGGCCGGCCAAGCCGCTGCCCGGTTCGCGGTCGAGCGCGGCATCCCTTTTCCGTTCACCGTGCAGGCCCCACCGTCGGAGCACGAGAAGATCGACGGCCTCGCGGGCATGTATGCGCTAATGCGCGCGCTCAAGCCGAGCCAGCAGCGCAGCGCGCCGGGCGCGCACGCGGGGCTAGGGCTCGACGCGTACGTGCAGGCCACGAGCCCCATGCGCCGCTACCTGGACCTCGTCGTGCACCAGCAACTCCGGGCGCACCTGCGCGGCGAGGAGCCGCTGGACGAGCAGGCCATGATCGAGCGCGTAGGCGCCGCGGCCGCGGTGTCGGGCCTCGTGCGCAAAGCGGAGCGCATGAGCGTGCAACACTGGACGCTCGTCTATCTCATGCAGCAGAAGAATTGGGCGGGCGAGGGCATTCTCGTGGCGCGGCGAGACCGTAGCGGCCGCGTCATCATCCCCGACCTCGCACTTGAGACGCGCGTGCAAGTGCCCTCGGATACGAAACTCAACACGCGGCTGCCACTCCGGTTCAGCGGCGCGAGTCTCCCGGAACTCGACGCGCGGTTCCGCATCCTATAGTCGGTCTAGTGTCATCAAGACTAGAATGTCGACCGCAACGCCACCGCCGTGCGACCGCGGGAGCGACCCGCTCGTAGTGGCGACCGTAAGGGCGCCCTCTGCTCCGATGTCGAATCGTCACCCGAGCGGAAGGCCCTCACGGGCCTACTACAAGCGCGCGGCCACGCACGCCGGGGGGCCTCATTCGCTGTACAGTCCCAGATGGCCGCGTCCGCGAAGAGGGGCAGCTCCACACTTGTGCGACCGCGGGAGCGACGCGCTGGTAGTGGCGACCGTAAGGGCGCCCGCTGCTCCGATGTCGCATCGTCACCCTGAGCGGAAGGCCCTCACGGGCCTACTACAAGCGCGCGGCCACGCACGCCGGGGGGCCTCATTCGCTGTACAGTCCCAGATGGCCGCGTCCGAGAAGAGGGACAGCTCCATATTCGAACCGTTAGCAACGATGCCCGCGCGGCGGTCGCCCCGTCTGGCGTTGCATGAGGCGGCGCAGTGACCGGCCGGAGGACACCCCCACCCATTGTGCGACAGTGGAGATCTTCAAATCGCGGTTCCGCAGAAAAACCTGCGCGGCCGCGGCTCGGTGGCGGTCCCGAAGCTGCGCAGGCGATACGCCCAGGTCTTCCAAGACAATGCGGCGCAGATGCCGCGCCCCAACGCCGATGGCGCGGCCCATGCTGGCCTCCGTCCATGAGCGGGATAGATGGCAGCAGAGGTGGGAGATGAGGTCGCGGACCGCGACTCGAACGGGCTCGCGCTTGGCCGGCACATCGGCAAGCGCCGCAGCCATCGCATGCCACGCAATCGAGCCGCGCCATTAGCCTGTGAGGCGCTAGACGAGGTCGAGCAGCCGGGCAGTTCCTTCCGGGCTCTTGGACACCAAGTGCTGCACGATGTCGCCGTCCGGCTGGGACTCATGCAACTCTTCCGCGAATCCCGTGAACAGGATCCGCCGCCCCTTCGGAATGCGCTCCGCCATTTGAGCCAGAAGATGCAAGCCGTTGATCCGGAACCCGGGGAACCGCCAATCGACGACAGCGCACTCAGGGACGTGGCGAATATACTCCGTCAGGGCGCGGCCCACATCTCGAACCCCCATCATTTCTATGCCGCGCTTGTTCAGAACTATCTCGAATGCGCGCGCCAAACTGCTGTCGTCATCGACAAACAATACCCGCGGCGGGTGCACCTGAGAGAGGACACCTGAGCAACCAGAATGATTGGGACGGCCAGCCATTCAGTACTTTCCCCTAAACCGCATGTAGAAACAGAAGCGCTCAAGCGGACTGTTCTTCTACAAGTAGCCTACGGACACAGGGCATTGTTGTCAAGACACGAGTTGGGGCGCCCCGATATTTCATGTGGGGTAAAACTTCAGCCGATTGCAACAGTCGTTGGCCCCATGAACGTGCGCGAGTTCAATGGACAGCGTTTCCGCTTGACGCAACGCTGTTTGGAAGCCCAACGGGCTTCCGGCTTCTAGCCCAGGGTTGCGGCCGCAGGCCG
>JAJRTI010000764.1 GCA_024278415.1 Planctomycetota bacterium
CGATTCGACGGTCTCTGTGGGGGTTCAACACGGACAGCCGGAAGAGGCCCACGTTGGGGTGCTCGGCATTGCTGCCCTGCCATGCCACTCGCCCGTTCCTCAACTCGAATCGCCCGGCCCGGGTCCAGTCGATGAGTTCGCTCCCGGCCCGCAAGGGGATCTCGTAGGTGGAGCCGTCCCCGTAGTGCAGGATGTACCGCGCGAGCCGTTCGCCGTTCGTCCAACGACACCACGTGGCCGTGTGAAGGAAGTAGAGCTTGCGCGCGGTGCGGCCGACCCTGATGCCCTCGACCTTGAGTGGGAAACCCGGCCGGCCCTCTCCTTTGAGAACGATGCACGAGCGGATCGGGTGGCCGAGCTTGATGCCGCGGTCGCCATTGGGGTCGTCGCGTTCGCGGTCGATGATGTGGAACGGGACGCCCAGCACGAAGTCGCCGGTAGGGAGGTTGCGCATGTCGTTCGGCCCGGTATCGTCCCAGCCGCCGAGCCCGTCGCCGGCCGTTTTGTCCATAAACGTGCGGTTGGCATAGGGGACGAGGTCGATCGGCGTGTACCCATACCAGTCCTTCTTGCGCGCGGGTCTCAGCGTCGTGTTCGCCTTGAGCCGCGAGAAGGCCAGGAAGGGTTGGACGCGCGAGGTGGGGACGTTCAGGTTCGTGAGCAGCGTGCCGTAGAGGCGCGTGGCGATGTCGTTCTTTGCCGGCGCAACCGCGCAGAGCACGTAGCGGCCCCGGCCGTGGCGAAGCGTCACCAGCGCGGCATCGCCGTCGGATTCGTAATGCGCCCGGCGCCGGAGGCCCTTGTCGCTTGCAGTCGCCCGCACCGCGATCTCATACCCCACGGCCCAAGGCTTCCCAGGCTTGACGAAGCCGCAGCTCAGGCCGGGAATGGCGTCGCCGATGTAGTAGTTGCGGGCGCGGCGAGTCTCGAAGCGGAACAGGTCGCCAAGGCCATCGAGGATCGCCGAGTCCGACCTCTTCCAGAGATGGAACACGCCGGTGGAATAGCTGGTCGTCGACGCCCTTCGCGACGCCAGTTTGCTCGTGCGCAGAGGGAAAGGAGTCCACGTGAGATCGCCCGCCGTCTCCACGCCCGCGGCCAACACGGAGCCGCCAGTCCGAACGAAGTCGGCCAGGGCCGCCTTGTGGGCTTCCGCGCGGGCCAGCGCCGCGTCTCCCGCGAGAATCAAGACATCGCCCGCGGCGAGACCTGCCGTCCACGCATCGCCTCGTACGCGCGCCACGCGGTCGGCCATGAGCGTGTCCGTGAAGAACGTGAACTGCTTCTCGCTGCCGACAAAGCCGACCCTGGGCTGCGGTGCGGCCGCGGGCGACGCCATGTACCGCAGCAAGTTGTGCAGCAGGATGACCGCCTCCGGATCGTCCCTCTCGCAGCCTTCCGTCACATTGAGCGCGCAGAGCATGACGTGGCCCTTGCCGACGCGGCACTCCAGAAGCGCGGGCACGTAACGCGTGTAGATCTCGCCGTCCGGGTCGTCCATCATCTCAACGAGGACGCGCTGCCGCAGCGCCGGCCGCGTGATGAGGGGACAGCCGGCGATCTCTCTGGACTCGGTGCGCCAGAACATCAACCGCTCCTTGGGCAACCCCTCCAACACCGGATGCCGCGGCGCTCGCACGAACACGACGGAGCGCGAGCGCCGGCCGTGCATGTCCTGCGCCATGACCAACACGCGGCCCCCTTTCTCAGCGAATGCCGTGAGCGTCCCGGCCGCGGCGATCAGGTCCGCGTCAGCGGCATGGCGCCCCACGACGAGAACGCCCTTCGTCGGCAGGCCGGCTATGCCCGCGGCCGTCACCTTCGAGTAGCGCACGGCGAGCCGGCGCAGCACCGCCTCCGTTCGGCCCGGGCCATCGTAGAGATAGATCTTGGCGGCGCTGGACAGAACGCTGGCCGGCTTCGGATAAGCGCTCACCTCCTGCCAGTCCTCGGACAGCGTCTTTCCGCCTGACGTCGTCAGGCGTGCTTGGAAGCGAAGCCCGGTCCTGGCGCCCACCTTGGGAACCGCGAAGGACACGGACACCGGCCGGATTTCCCCTTGCCGCAAGTCGCAGGGAATGCTCCCCGCGCCGACCTCTTTGCCGTCCGAAGTCTGGAGGGTCCAACGGAGCGCGCTCCCATCGAGGTCGCCCACGCTCTCGTTGATCACGTACACCTCCTTCGTCGCCTGCTGCCCACTCCAGTAAGTGTGCTCGGTCGAACGTGAGAGCGTGACCAGCACGGGGCTGAACACGCGCCGGATGCTGTCGAACATGGGCGTCTTGATGCGCTCGGGCGCGGCGTCGGTCCAGGGGTTCACAAAGTCCAAGTTGCTCCGTCCAAGGTACTTGGGCTTGGGGTAGGGCGTGTCGAGCGCATCCCAAGCGAACTCCAGCACGGGCCGCTGCATGGGGCCGGGAAACGTCGCGTTAAGCGGAGCGTTCATGATGGAGAGCTTGTTCGAAAACAGCATGAACCCGGAGAGGCCGTACGAGCGCCACCCGCCCGCGTGCAGGCGAATCACGCGATCCGCCTCACGGTATCGCCCCTCCAGATCGCCGAAGACCCGGTCGCCCATGTATCGGAAGAGATGGCTGAAGCGGCTGAACTCCAGTGCGTAGTTCGAGATCTCGCCCTGGATGCGCGGCTTCGTGCCCGTGCGGCTCCAATCCGCGAACGCGTGGATCTGGCGTTCGAGCGATCCGCCGCCGTAATGGAAGTTCTTCACCGGCGCGAACCCTCCGAAGTCGCCGCCGCCTCTGGCGTTGCCATCGTGCATGAAGGGCCGCGTCGGGTCCATGGCCATGAACACGCGATCAATCGCTCGGTAGCGCTCCCGCACGCGCTCGTCATTCGGGTAGCCGTCTTCGTTCTCGGTGGACCAGGCGATGATGCAGGGGTGGTTTCGGTCGCGCTTGACCCAGGCCCGCGTCTCCTTCAGCGCGTGGCCCATGGCTTCGTCAGCATACTTCGGGTCGAAAAACCGCGGCCCGTCGCTGATGCCCGTCGCGATTTGGATGAACCCAAGCTCGTCGCAAACGTCGAGCGCGACCGGGGTGGACATCTGCACGCGCGGCCCGCGGTAGTTGGCATCCTTGAGCGCCTTGAAATAGGCGCGCAGGTACTCTGGGCGCAGGAAGGCGTCACTCCCGCTCGGCGTCATGCCTACCCAGTCGCCCAAGAGCGTGATGCGCTTCCCATTCAGGAAAAAGTTCCGTCCCTCGATCCAGAACTCTCTGAACCCAAAGCGCTGGAAATGCTCGTCGATCAGCTTCCCCTTCGCGGTCACGCGGGTGTGGAGGCGATACAGGTGCGGATCTGCGCGGCGCCACAGTCTGGCGTCAGGCCATGGTTCTCTGAACGACACCACCGTCTCGGCCGAGACATCGACGATCCGAGGCTGAAATCGCTTGGCCACCACGCCCTTGAGATCCGTTACTACGGGCGCGACCTCCACACGCGTCGCCTGGCCTCCCGTCTGCGCCAGCGTCACGTCGACCGCGATCTCCTTCTTGCGCACCGACGTCCGGACCCACGCATCATCCACAGTGAGCGCGGGCTCGCCCAACAGGTAGACATCCTGCCAGATGCCGGCGCTGCCCTGGCCGTACCCGTAGTAGTATGGTGCGCGGCAGGTGAACGCGTAACGCGACTTGGGCTTGTTGATCGAGTGGATGTCCCAGCTCACCACGTACACGCGGAGCGTGTTGGGCCGGTCCATGCGGACGGCTTTGGTGATGTCGAGGGTGAACGGCGTGACGCCGCAGTAGTGCTTGCCCACGGACCGGTCGTTCACGAAGACTTCGCAGTACACGAGAACGCCGCCGAAAGACAGCTTGATGCGCTTGCCGCGCATCGCGCTCGGCACGGTGAAGGAACGGCGGTACCAGGCGCAGTTCGCCCGACACCACTCCTTGGGGATACCGTGCTCCGTCGCGGCCCACGTTCCGCTGATCCGTTTCCACTTCGCGGGCACTCGAAACGTCTTCCACTCGGCCTCCGCCGGCACGGGCGGCGGCGCTTCCAGCGCGGGGCCGCGCATCTCTCTCCGGTCCAAGATCGGGAAGAAATCCCATTCCCCGTTGAGGCACAGCCGCTCGCGCGTGGCGGGGTGTGGACCGGGCAAGTCTCGCGGATTGAACCTCGACATATCGACCGTCAGAGGAAGTCGGGGCCGGTCTTGCGCGCTCACCCCATGTGAAAGGAGGGCCGCAACTGCGACCACAGCGGCACAGGACATCAGGGGCGTGCGCATGGCATTTCTCCTGGGTGTACCGCGGAAGAACCGCAAATGCGCCGGCGTAAGCGCAGACGTAAAGAGGCCGGACGCGCGCCGCGTGTTGACTCCAAGCCTTGTGTGTCTATGATTATGGATGGTCATCGATGGAGTCATTGGTGCTGCTAAGGTGGTTGGCGTGTTGTCGGTGGTGCATACAACGCCCCTGACCGAGGTGACGGTATGGATCCCATGCGCGTGTACATGGGCACATCCGTGTTTGGCGGGTATTATGATGAGGAGTTCGAAGAAGACACAAGGAACTTCTTCGATTTGGCGCTGAGCGGCAAAACCATCGTGCTTGTCTCGGACACCTTGGCTGCCGAACTGGCAGGAGCATGAAGATGACCCAGACGCCTAAGTCGTTCGATTGCGTCGAAATGAAGCGCCGCATCCAGGAGCGCATATACGAGGACACGAAGGGCATGGACCATCGGGAGTTCGCCGCCTACATGCGCGAACGCGTGGCAAGGAGCCGATTCGCTTCCTTCCTGAAGAGGCCGGTAGGCAAGCATCAGTTCGCGGATGCTGGGACTGCTGGGAGCGCGACTCCGGATTAGTGGCAGGAGCACGGGCGGCAGAAGCATCGGGCCGAGTGGGGAGCAGGGCTTGCGCCTTGGCGTGCGTCCGCCGGTCGGCGGCGCTACGACCAGCATGGCGGATTGCGTTCAATCAGGCCGTCATTTCCCCGCCTTCGACTCGCCCTTCTTCTGGCCGGCGAGCGGGCGCACGTCCATGCGCTTGATGATGATCTGCATGCCCTTGAATTGATCGCTGCCGTGGACTTGGATGCCGATCCGGCCGCGGCGCAGCTCCCCGTCCTTGCACCGGCCCACTTGCTTGCCGTTGAGCCACAGCGTCAGCTCGTCGCCTTTCGCGCGGATGCACGCCTCGTTCCAGCCGTCGCGCTTCTCGATGCTCTCGTTCCGATTCGCGGTGATGAACAGCTTGCCTGGGCAGTAGAGCGAGCCGCTGAACGCGACCGGGCGCTTGTACTTGATGATGTCGAATTGGTAGCCCTTGCGGCCGTTGTGCCGGAACCAGAACCCGCTGTTGGCCGGCCAGACCACGCGATAGGTCGCGCGAAACTCGAAGTCGTCGAATGGCTCCTTGAACCACAGGTCGCCGCCTTTCCCATCGGTCTGCGTGCCCACGAGGCAGCCGTCCACGACCTTGAACACGCCCTTGCCGGTATGCGTCCAGCCGGCGAGATCCTTGCCGTTGAAGATGGGCTTCCAGCCGGGAGCCTTGTGGTCGATGGGAGGGGCGGGCTTGTCTGTCAGGTCTTGGCTGACGTCCACGTCTTGCTTGGCCGGCGGCGCCATGACCATGGGGCCCTCGTGCGTGGGGTCTATGCGCAGGCCCTCCAGCTTCTTGCCATCTGGTGTGCGCAAGCGCGCGCAGATCTCCCACGGGCCGGTGTGCTGGATGACCTTGAGCAGCAGCCAATTCCAGCTCTGCTTGAGTTCGATCTGCGCCTTCTCCTCGCCGGGGATGGCCGCGCCGGCGGAGTTGTTGCGATACACAACCTTGCCGTTGAGCCAGACCTTGATGCCGTCGTCCACGCCGATCTCCAGCCGCGCCGGGGTGGGCCGTTCGCAGTGGACCCACGTGCGGATGTAGCCGACCGCGTGGTCGCCGCCGAGCGCGCCGCGCATGTCGAGAATGTACCGTTGCTTCTTGTTGCTCTTGGGCGGCAACGGGCGCCACTGCACGGATTGGGCGTCATTGGTTTCCGGGGCGAACGGCACGTTGAAGAGCTGCTGTGCGCGGCGGCCGCGCTTGCGGTACGGCCCGGCCACGTACCACGCGACGATGTAGTCCTCCCATTCCTCGGCGCGGCGCAGCAAGGCTTGGGCTTGCTGCCGCACCTTGGGGTCCTTAGCCGACGCCGCGAGTTGCTTGAGCGCGGCCTCCGCGGCGTCGCGGCGCACTCCCAGGATCGCCTCGCTGATCTTCAGCGCAGCAAGCGCGGCCTCCGCGTGCACTGCCTCGTCCGCGAGCCATGCCATGGCCATGGCCAGAGCGTCCGCGTGCGCGACGCGGCTGAGCCCGCTTAGCAGCATCTTGCGTTCGTCCGCGGTCTTCGCAGCCTTGGCTGCCTCGCGATAGAGCGCCATGATCTTCTCCTCGGGCAGGCCGGGCGGGAGCGCTGCCACTCGCACGAGCCCGCGGAGCGCGAGCACGCGATGGACGGGGCTGTCCGTGGACTCGCATACGCGCAGCAGCGCGTCCGCCGCGCTCGAATCAGGCCATGCCGCCAACGCGCGAACGGCAGCGTCGCGCTCCGCCGAGTCCGTCGCGGCGGATGCGGCGCTCACGGCCGCGAGCGCCTTGGCGCCGGCGATGCCGGCGAGTGTCCGCAGAAGCGAAACCCTGGCGCTGGCCGCGTCCACGCTCGCAAGCGCGGCAAGCACCGCGTCCGCGCGCGTCGCCTCGTCGCGTATCTTGCGGGCGACCTGCGCGACGGCCTTCTCCGCGTCGCCGCGCGCCGAGTCGTCCGGCGACGCCGCGAGCAGTGCAAGCATCGCGGGCAACTGGGCGGGCGTGGCGAGCCGGGCCAACGCCCTAAATGCG
>JAJRTI010000057.1 GCA_024278415.1 Planctomycetota bacterium
ATCGCGTTCGACCCGGCGAACAAGCGCGTGCTCTGGGCCGCCGGGCTGCGGTCTGCCGCGGGCACGAAGCGCTCGTTCCCGCCGAGCCCCAAGTACTACGACAAGAAGGCCGACGGCATCTACCGAAGCGACGACCTCGGCCGCTCGTGGAGGCTCGTGCGCAACGCGGCGTTCCTCCGCACCCACGCGCAGAACACCTACTTCGCGTTCGACCCGGCCAGCGCGTCGCCAGAGGGCTGCCGCACGGTCTACGCGCTCACCCACGGCGATGGCCTGCTCAAGACGACCGATGCTGGCAAGACGTGGCGGCCAGTTGGGCCGAAGAACACTATCGGCCATGCGGTCGTGCGGCAGGCTAACACAGGCAGGCTCTGGCTCGCGGCCGATGAGGGCATCTGGTCGAGCGATGCATCTGGCGAGTCGTGGACTGCGGTCACCCCGCCGGCGAAGCCTGTGCTCTGCATCGTCGCCCACCCGGGCAACGAACGCCTCCTCTACGCGGTCTGCGGCAAGGCCGGCGTCTGGCGCACAACGGACGCGGGAGCGACATGGCGGCCTTGGGGCAACGGCCTGCCGCGGAACATCACGTGGGTGTACATGGTCATGAGCCCGGCGAACCCAAACATCATGTACGTCGACGCGACCCGCTGGGGCGGCCCGGTGCCTTACTACACGCACGACGCCGGCAAGACATGGCACAGGATGCAGTCCCGCGAGCCCGGCTTCTACGGCGCCGGCATCTACTGGGCCGAGGGCCTCGTCGCCCACCCCACGAAAGCATTGGTTGCCTACCATCTCAACCCGTCGCGTATCACAACCGACGCCGGAAAGACGTGGCGGCTCCTCGGCAGCGGGGTCAGCGGCTCACGCTTCAGTGGGCGGACCGCGGTTGCATTTCGTCCTGACAATCCCAAGAAGATGGCGTTCTTCTTCACGGACCACGGCTGCGCGATCACCGAAGACGGTGGCGATACGTGGGTCTACCGCTCTGCGCCTCGGCAAGCCGATATCGGCGCCAAGACCATGCCCGGCGGCGCGTACGACCCCACGCCAGGGAGCCGAACGATCGTCTCCGCGGTGGGGGGTTGGAGCAAGCAACGCCTCTGCATCACGCACGACGACGGCAAGACTTGGAGCGTGTGGAAGGACATGGTGGACAACTATGTCTTCTTCGCATGGCACCCCCAAGACGCGAATGTTGTCTATGTCGGCGCGGCCAAGAGCAGCCTGCGCAGTGATGACGGAGGCAAGACGTGGAACCGGATCGCGAAGCCGATCCGAGCGATGCAACATGGCAACGGCGACGTGGCGTACGCTGTGACGCAAGCCCCACGACACAAGTGGCGCATCGAGCGCTCGAGCGATCGCGGGGAGACGTGGACCACGCTGGGCAAGCCAATCCCGTACGGCGTGCGCGAGATCGACGTCGACCCTCAAAACCCAGACCGCGTGTACGCCGGCACGAACTACGGCGGCGTGTGGATCTTCGACGGCAAGGAGTGGCAGAGCCGCGGCGTGGTGGACGGGCTGGAGAAGGACTTCTTCGGCGCGATGATCTTCCAACGGATCGCGGTCGACCCGCGGCAACCCAACGTGGTGTACGCCGGCCAGAACCACTGCTGGCGCGGCGCGGCCCGCGGCATCTTCCGCTCGACCGACTACGGCGCGACGTGGGAGAGCATCAGCGGCAACCTCGGGCCCGACCTGACCGTTTGGTCCATTACCGTCAGCCCGCACGACAGCACGGTCTGGCTCGGCACGGACTACGGCAACTGGCGCCTGCCCGGGCCGGAGTGACCCACCGCAGCCGTTGGTCGCGCCCCATCTGCATGAACAACTCGCGACGGACGGCCTCCTCCGTCGCGCCACAAACACCCGGTCGCTTCTCGTAATCGCAGTCGCAATTCTGATCGTCATCGTCGGCGCGTCACATTGATGGAGCCCATCAACTACGATTGCGATTACCATCAAGATTACGCGCTTAGTAGCACAGAAAGGCAATGCAATGTCACAGCGGCTCCAATTCGTTTGCCTAGCCACTTGGATGTCGTTGCTCTCTCTCGTCGCCGCGGGCGAACCACAGCGCACCCCCCAAACGCTGCTGCTGGCAAACTTCAACTCGCTGGCTCAGGCCGACTACGCCAAGGGCCGCGCGGCGCTCGCGGCCAAAGGCGCAACGCTCGCGCCGGGCAAGTGGGGCCAAGGCCTGCGCGTCGGGCCGGGCCAGCACCTCGCGCTCCCGACCGAAGGCAACTTCCCGGCCCAGCGCGGCACGCTCCTGTTCTGGTTCAAGCCCAACTGGAGCACCGGCGACGGCAGCGGCTCGCACACGCTCTTGTCGTGGGGCTGGGACGACGGCAAGGGAGGCTACGGCGTGCTGAGCGACGGATGGTGGGAGCCGGCCGGCGCGGGGCGCACCTACTTCGTCTTCGAGAACCAACTCTACGCGCACTGCAACAGCCCCATCACTTACACCCAGGGCAAATGGATGCACTTTGGGCTCACGTGGGAGTTTAGCAAGCGCGTCGCGATCCAACTTTTCCTGGACGGCCAGCGCGTGGCCGCCACCTCCGGCAAGCCCTACGATTCCATCCCGAACCCGAACACGCCGCTTTACGTCGGCACAGACCGAGGATCGGGACTGACCCGCGGGAGATCCGCTGACGGCGTGTTCGACGCGCTCACCATCCTCGACCGAGCGCTGGATGAGTAACAGATTCGCGCGGTGTTCAGGCTGCAGGAGCCGAACTGGCGCGCGATCGAAGCTCGCCGCGATGCGTGGCTGACCGACGTGATCAAGCAACCTTACCGCCCCAACCGCGATCCGCAGGGCCGCATCTTGGAGAGCCGTGCGCTGCTCGACGAGTGGTGCCGGTGGATGACGCGCAAGGGCGCCGAGGAGGTGGTGGACAAGATGGTCCGCGCCGGGTTCAACGTCTACATCCCCTGCGTGTGGCACGGCCGCGGCGCGTGGTGGCCGAGCAAGCTTACGCCCATGGGCGCCCGCGCGGCAAAGCTGCTCGCGCAGGAGCCCGAAGGCTTCGACCCGCTCGAGTACTTGATCGAGTTGTGCCACGCCAAAGGCATCGAGGTGCACCCCTGGTTCTGCGTGTGCTATGGCGACCCGCGATGGGAGCCGCTGAAGCCGTTCATCGAGGAGGGCACGCCTAAAGGCGCGTGCGAGGCCCACAACCCCGCGTTCCGCAAGTTCATCATCGACCTCATGATGGAGGTCGTGACGCGCTACGACGTGGACGGGCTCAACCTCGACTACATCCGCACTAAGGGAGTCTCTAAGAGCAAGACCGCGCGAGAGTCGTTCCGCAAGCGGTACGGCCTGGACCTGCTCGAAGCGGTGAAGCAGCCACAGCCCAATGGCTGGCCCAACGCCAAGGTCGTGCAGTGGCAGAACGCCGCGATCGCGGACATCGTGCGCACCGTGTCCGCGCGTGCGCGGGCAGCGAAACCTGGCATCGTGATTAGCATCGACGGCCACCCGCGGCTGCCGACCGACTCGCCGGGCACGCAAGGCCGCGACGGCTTCTGGTGGGCGCAGGAAGGCTGGATCGACGTGATCTACAGCATGGACTACGGCCGCAACCTGTCGTGGCAGAAGGCGGCCGCAATCCGCGCCGCGCTCAAGCGCCCCGCCGCGCTCGTGACCATCGCCGGCAACTACGAGCGGCTCCCAAGCGGCAAGGTCGTGTCTCGCGACGGACAACGCGTTGCAGACTTGATCGCGTTTGGCCAGCGCACATCCCGCGGCAACGGCGTCGCGCTCTACTGGTATGGTTCGCTCGACGACGCGCAGATTCAGGCGCTGCGATCGGGCCCGTTCAAGGAGCCGGCTGTGGCGCATTGGGTGCGGGCGTCGTCACGTGAGTAACATGCAATTGGAGCCCCATGAGCACGAGCGTTTCCCTCTACCGCAAATCCTGCTCCCTCAGCCACCCATCGAGCCAGTCCGCGTCGTCCCCAGACAATGGGGGCTCTGGCGGCTCCCCTGTGTAGTCGAGTTGGAGGTCATAGCGTGCACGAACATAGATATCCCGCAACAGCGGTTGAAGATCGAGTGGCGCGTCCGGATCGTTGGGCTTGAGCGGCACGGGGACGGCGGGGATGGGGCGCCGCAATCCAACGCACCAATAGCGCCCCATAGGCCGTTCCTCGACCGAGGAGACCATCAGGTAGTAGTCTGCTTCCGGCAGTTCGCCAACCAATACCGGCGGCCGCACGCCGGCGCGAAGCAGGTCGATCTCGACCAAGTTCACGCTCGACATGAGCCACTGGTGGCGCTTGTGCATGTACGTAGTGCGCGAGTTGGATGCGAGCACCTTGTTCGCCGGGGAGAGCACTTCTATGACGGTCACAACTTCTTCGCCCCCGGCCGCTCGGATTTCGATAAAGTATTCGCGCAACTCGTCCTCGATCACGACCTGCACGGACACGGCGTCCGCAACTGCTGCGCTTCCGCTGTCTCCATACGCAGGCGCCAGAGGCTCGCGTACGGACAGGTCCGGCACGAACAGCTTCCGCGCCGGGTCGTCCTCGCTGCATAAGTAGACCCGCTCCTCGATGCGCACGGTGTAGTGGGGCGCGATTTTGAGCGACAGCGCGTCTCGGATCGACACAATGAGGCTGTGATGCACGTCCGGCCAGATGGCCGGATGCTCCAGGTAAGGGTCCATCCCCGGGAAGACGTAGGGCATGTGCCGGCTCCTGTAAGGCCGCGTGAATGCGTAACCCGACCGCTAAGTGTACTCCGATAGCAACGCAGCGTCAACGGCCGGCTCGACGGCCCGCAGGAAGCGTCGCGACAAGAAAAAGCCCCAGCACGTGTCGCCACGCGCCAGGGCTTTAGCCCGGATAGCGGAAAAGCCGGGGCTTGTTTACATACCGTATTTCTCTTTCATCGCCTGCACGTGCTTGTAGTGGTCCGCGTGCTCCAGCTTGGATGCCGCGCCCTCTTCAAGGATGACGGTCACCTTCCCGGGATGCAACTGGATAGCGGACGCGGTGATCTGCGACGTGACCGGGCCTTCAAGCGCGGCCGCGACCACGCCGGCCTTCTTCTCGCCGTCGGCGATCATGAGCGCGTGCTCGGCTTCGAGGATCGTGCCGATGCCCATGGTGAGCGCGAAATGGGGCATGTCCTCGCGCTTGCCGCCGGCGTGCTGATAGAACAGCTCCCAGTTGTCGTCGAGCGTGCCCTGGGTGAGGCCCTCCACGCGGGTGCGCGAGGTGAGCGACGAGCCGGGCTCGTTGAAGGCCCAGTGGCCGTCGCCGCCAATGCCGAGCAACTGGATGTCGATGCCGCCTGCGGCGTCGATCTCGTCCTCATATCACTGGCAATGCGCCTCAGGGTCCGGCGCCAAGCCGTTAGGCACGTGCACGTTGCTCATGCAGATGTTGATGTCCTTGAAGAGCTGCTCGTACATGAACCGCGCGTAGCTCTGATCCTCCTCCGGCGACTTGCTCATGTCCATCGAGATGCCGAGGTACTCGTCGAGGTTGAACGTGATGACGCTGGAGAAATCCAGCCCCTCCTCCTTGTGCAAACGGATGAGTTCCTGATACGTGCCAATCGGCGTGCGGCCGGTTGCGAAACCGAGTACCGAGTTGGGCTTGGTGCGCACTTGCTCGGCGATGATCGCCGCGGCGCGCTTGCTCATGTCGTCGTAGCTGTCGACGATGACGATGTCCATGTGGTCCTCCTGGAGGGACGTGCGCTGAGGGGACAAACGAGCACTTGCCGGCTCGTGGGAAAGATCGAAAATGATACTCCGTTCCACGGCCGGAGTCAAGCCACAGGCGAGCCAAGCATGTGCGCTGTAGACCGGCCTCTTCCCTTGCCGCCTCTGGGCGGCTTGACGCTCAGCCCTTGAGTCTGCTGTACTGAGTCTCGGCCAGTTGCAGATGTTGCCAGAACCTCCCGGAAGCTCCAAGCCTTCGGGAGGCTAGCCGCCAACCTTGAGTAGCAAAGGATCATTCTATGCGCGTCCTCCTCCTCTGTGTCGCTCTCTACCTTGCCGCCACCGCCGCGGTCGCCGCGCCCACGACCCTCCGCGTGTCGCCAAAGGGCGGCAATTTCACAACACTCTCCGCCGCGCGGGACGCACTACGCAAGCTCAAGCAGCAAGGCCGGCTGCGCGGCGGCGCGGTCGTGCTTGTGGCCCCGGGCCAATACGACATGGAGGAAGCTCTGGCCCTCGGCCCCGAAGACTCCGGTTCCCCAGACGCGCCCATGGTCTACCGCGGCATGGGCCCCACCAAGCCCATCCTCCGCGCGGCCAAGACGCTCACCGGCTTCAAGCCCTACCGCGGCAAGATTCTCCAGTGCGACCTAAAAGCGAACGGCCTCGCCGGCAAGCCCTTCAACCAACTCTTCTTCCGCGGCAAGCGCCAAATCCTCGCGCGCTACCCCAACTTCGATCCCAACGACGTGCACGGCGGCACGTGGGCGCACGTGGCCGCGGTCGAGGGCAAAGACAACTACCGCGAGTTCTACTACGGCGAAGACGAGACCCATAACTGGGCGCATCCCGAAGACGGCTCCGTGCCGAACTTCGCCGGCCGCGATTGGGCGTTCCGCATCAACGCCATCGCCAAGCACGTGCCCGAGGAGCGAAAGATCGTGCTCAAGGGCCGCACCTGGTGCCCATTCGCCATCGGCGACCGCTACTTTGTGCAGGGCCTGTTCGAGGAACTCGACGCGCCGGGCGAATGGTACCGCGACCCGCGCACGGACATCCTCTACTTCTGGCCGCCCGACACCATCCAGCCCGGCGACGTGGCCGTGCCCATCGCCGACAACGTGATCAAGCTCGACGGCGCGGCTTACGTGACCGTGCAGGGCTTCGAGATCACCGGCTCCCTTGGCACGGGCGTGCAAGTCACCAACTCCAAGCACTGCCTCGTGGCCGGCAACACCATCCACAACGTCGGCGGCTGGGGAGTCTCCATCAGCGGAGGCGAGTATTGCGGCGCGCAAGGCAACGACGTGAGTTGGTGCGGCCAGGGCGGCATCGCGATCCAAGCCGGCGACCGCAAGACGCTCGCGCCTGGCAATTGCTTCGCGGACAACAACTATGTGCACCACTGCGCGAACCTGTGGCTCACGTACCGCCAAGGCATCCGCGTCAGCGGCGTCGGCAACCGCGCGAGCCACAACCTCGTGCACGACATGCCGCACGCCGGCATGAACGTGGGCGGCAACGACAACGTGATCGAGTACAACCGCGTGCACCACGTGAACCTCCAGTCCGCAGACACCGGCGGCATCTACTTCTGCTCGCGAGATTGGACCCAGCGCGGCAACGTGATCCGCTACAACATCTTCCACCACTGTGGCGGCTTCGGGAAGGCGAATTCATGGCGCCCACTCGCCGGCGGGAAGGTGAAGTTCTCCTATCCGCACTTCACCTGGGGCATCTACCTCGACGATCCCACCACCGGCACGCACGTGTACGGCAACATCATCTACAACGCGCCCATCTGCGCGCTCCACAACCACGGCGGCCGCGACAACGTGTGGGAAAACAATATCCTCGTCAACAGCACCGCGTTCCGCGCCGGGCAACTCAGCCCCAACTGGCGCGAATGGCCGAGTATCTTCAAGAAGCTCCGCGCCAACCGCTACCCC
>JAJRTI010000765.1 GCA_024278415.1 Planctomycetota bacterium
CAACAGCCGTTGGCCCCATGAACGTGCGCGAGTTCGATGGACAGCGTTTCCGCTTGACGCAACGCTGTTTGGAAGCCCAACGGGCTTCCGGCTTCTAGCCCAGGGTTGCGGCCGCAGGCCGCTACCCTGGGGCCAGGGCAGCCCTATTGAACTTCCCCCCCCCATCCGCCCGCCCTGCAGGGCGGGCGGATGGGGGGGGAGCGAAGCTGTGCGCCTCAAAACCCAGGGTTGCGAGCTTCGCTCGCGAACCCTGGGCCCGGAATCCCGTTGGGATTCAGATACCCCAACACGCGGCGTTGCACGCAAGCTTGGACAGTATTCCGGGACCTGGCTGTTGTACTTGGCTGAAGTGTTACCACATGGCGAAGCGTGGCCTCAAACCATGGAGGCGCCACGGCGCGTGCTCACGATGTGTACGCGCTTGCCGCCGCCGCTGTGGCTGTGCAACTTACGTTGCGCTGGACGTGGCCGTCCGGCGCGAGTGGCTTCTCCTTGCAGGGCGGCGACGCTGCCCGAAGAGCTGAGGTGTCGCCCATGGAGGTGGCCGCACTCTTGCTTCTTGGCGCGGTTGGAATGCTGTGGTCTTACCTGTCGTTTCGGGACTTCCCCTGGCTGCTTACGATTTGGGGAAATCTCGTTGCCTTTGCCATCAGCTTCTCCCTCTTCGTCCTCACGATCCACTTGTGCCTGGCCGCGGGCTACCCCTGGCTGCTTGCCTTCGTCTTGGTCGGCGTGGCCGCGGGGCTCAGCCACTGCATGTTCGTCGCGGGCGCCGTCAGCAACATCATCAGCGGGATCATGCGCTGGTTCTCTGGCGACAGGAACATCACGGTGCGGCCAACGTTCGACAAGGCCAACGCGGCCGCGGCGAGGCGTGACTATGCAGCGGCCGAGCGCCTCTACACGGAGGCCGTCAACGCATACCCCGACGACCCAACGCCACTCCTGCGCCTGGCCGATCTGCACCTCACGCAAGGCCATCTGGCCCAAGCGGCCGTGCATCTTCGGCAGGCGGCAGGCCTGGCTGGCGGCCCCGAACAAGAGGCGACGATTGTCTTCCGCTTGGCCGAACTGTTCGCCCTTCGCATGGGCAAGCCAGACGAGGCTCGCGACGCGCTCGAAGCGTTCATCCGCACATACCCGAACACGAAGTACGCCGAGTTTGCCCAAGAGCGCATCGCGGCATTGGTGTAGCTTCGGACTTGCTCCATCAGCGGAACGCGTCGCCGCATGCGCCAGCATGCGGGCCCAC
Source organism: Planctomycetota bacterium (assembly GCA_024278415.1). Next base: position 1,253 of record JAJRTI010000765.1, read on the forward strand.
CGATGAGTGGCTCACAGAACACCCGCATTCTGGCGAATGCGGCTACCGACAACCGCGCCATGCTCCCAGATCTCATCTTTGTCAGCCTTGCCACTACGGGCCCCAACCCCGATGCGGATGAGGTCTTTGAGTACGCGGCCATTCGGGTGAAGGACGGCAAGGCCGGCGAGACGTTCGCGCGGCTTGCGCGCATCGAGGGCAAGCTGCCCCTGCACGTGAAGGAAGCGACCGGCCTCAGCGACAAGGAACTGAGCCAAGCGCTCACCCAGCGTGCGGTTCGGGCCAAGTTCACGGACTTCATCGCCGGCGGCGTCACCGTCTGTTGGGACGAGGGTGGCGTGGGCGGTTTCGTGGCCTCGCGCACGCGGCGGCCTTGGCTCCAGATGCTGGACCTTCGCCAGGTCGCGACCATTGTGCTGCCTACTGCGCGAAGCTACGACCTGGACGAGTTGGCCTCGCAACTCGGCCTCGACGCGCGGCGCACCTACCGCGCGGAGCCGGACGCGCGCTTGCTCGCGGAGGTCTACGCCGCGCTTTGCGAGCGGGCCAAATCGCTCAGCCTGCCCGTGGCGAGCGAAGTTGCCCGCGTCTGCCGAGCGGGCGATCCGAACCACCCGCTCACGCAATTCTTCGAGGCCGTCGAGCGCGCGGTCATCCCCAAGTCGCTCGGCGCAAAGAAGAAGATCATCGAAGACTGCGTGCAGAACTTCGGCGATCTCATCCGCGCAAAAAAGCCCGAACGTGAACACCACGACGCCAAACTCGACGCGGATGAACTGGCGGCGCTCTTCGAGCCCGAGGGCGTCCTGGGGCGAAGCCATCCGCTTTACGAGCGCCGGCAGGAACAGATCGACATGGTGACGGCGGTCTGCAAGGCCTTCAGCACCTCAACCCATCTCATGGTCGAGGCGGGCACCGGCACAGGCAAGTCCATGGCCTACATCGTGCCGGCCATCATGTGGTCCAAGAAGGCCGACACGCCGGTCGTGGTCTCCACGAACACGAAGAACCTCCAAGAGCAGCTTTTCCGCAAGGACCTGCCCTACCTGCACGAACACCTCGGCGTCGAGTTCAAGTCGGCGCTCATCAAGGGACGCGGAAACTATCTCTGCGTGCGGAAGCTGCTCTACGTGCTGCGGGAGGCCGAGCGCGAGTTGACGGCCGATGAGCGCGTGGCGTTCCTGCCCGTCGTGTCCTGGTTCGACGGCACGGAGTCCGGCGACCTTGCCGAGTGCGCGGGCTTCGCGGCCGGGCCCACGTACGGCCTCCGCGAGCGAATCACGTCAACGGGCGACGACTGCCGCGGCAGGTCGTGCCCCTACGGCGACAGTTGCTTCGTGCGCCGCGCGCGTGCCTTGGCTCAGCAAGCGGACATCATCGTGGCCAACCATTCGGTTGTCTTCGCGGAATTGGGCCAAGACAGCCCGGTCTTGCCCCCCTACGACCACCTCGTGCTCGACGAGGCCCACAACATTGAGGACGTGGCCACGGAATTCCTCGCGCGGCGCATGAGCCGGATGCGAGTTGTGCGCATCTTGAACCGCCTGTACCGGCCGACTCGCGACGGTTCCGGCTCGGGCTTGCTGTCCACGATCCTCGCGAAGGTGCGCGTCGCTGAGAAGTTGCCAGAGGGCGCGCAAGAGGCCTTGGACGAGCTTCTGGTGTCGACCTTTCAGAAGGCCACCGACACCGCGGAGGAGGCGGGCAAGTTCGTCGAACTCTTCGAACCTCTCTACGAGAGGAAACCCAACGAAGAGAAGTTGCGCTTCAAGGTGGGCTACCGCGATAAGGAGAAGTGGGAGCCCATCGCGCGCGGCAAGCGCACGCTCATCGCCACCACGGCCGCACTCGCGAACACGATGAAGGAGATCCGCGATATCCTCGGCGAGGTGGGTGACGAGCGCTTCGATGGCGCGAGCGAGTTTTGTGCGGAGCTGACCGCCGCGGTCGACGCGCTCCGCGAGGTGTTTGAAGACGTGGAGTTCATCCTTCGGGCAAGCGATCCCAACTATGTGTATTGGGTCGAGCGCCGGCCCTGGGGGGACTGCGAGTTCGAGGTCTGCGCCGCGCCCATCGAGATCGCGGACATGATGGTGCAGTACCTCTTCAACCCGAAGAAGACGGTGATCATGTGCTCGGCCACGCTCACGGTGGACGACTCGTTCGACTTCATGAAGGAGCGGGTCGGCGCGGCGACGCTCGACCGCACGCAGTTGGCGACTAAGGCCGTGGGCTCGCCGTTCGATTACGACAGCCAGGCGCTTGTGGCCGTGCCGCAGTTTCTGCCGGACCCCGGCTCGCCGAACAAGGCGTTCGAGGATGGCCTCGCGGAGTTGCTCGTCAACTTGTTCCGCACGACCCAAGGCCGCGGCCTCGTGCTCTTCACGTCCTATGCCATGCTCAACTACGTGTATGACGTGTTGAAGAAGGACTTGGAGCGCGACGGCATCCTCGTGCTCGCCCAGGGCAAGGACGGACAGCGTACGCACCTGGCCCGCGTGTTCCACGAGAATACGTCGTCCGTGCTCCTCGGCACGCAAAGTTTCTGGGAGGGCGTGGACTTTGTCGGCGAATCGCTGAGTTGCTTGGTGGTGGTCAAACTGCCTTTTGCGGTCTTCACGGACCCGCTCATCGAAGCGCGGTGCGAGCACATCGAGGCGAAAGGCCAGAGCGCGTTTTTCGCGTATTCCGTGCCTAGCGCGGCGATCAAGTTTCGCCAAGGCTTCGGCCGGCTCATTCGCACCAAGACCGACCGCGGCGTCATCGTCGCCACGGACAAGCGCGTCATTACCCGGCGCTACGGCGACCAGTTTCTCCGCTCGTTGCCCACGCAGCACAGGCTCTACGCCGACGAGAAGAGCTTGCTCGATGGCGTGAAGCAGTTCTTTGAGGAGTGACGCCGGCGCCGCGTGGTTGCGTTCGCGGTGGCGACTTGTTAGAGGATGGGTTCGTGGTTCGTCACTAGTCACTGGTCATTGGTCACTGGTCATTGGTCATTGGTGCGCCAACCATGGCCTGTCGTCTCGTGGATAGAGCCCTGAAGCCGGACAGCACAAGCCGGGCTTCGCCCGCGACCGTGACGGAACGCGCGGTGCGCCTTTTTGGAGTGCGCCGGCAGAGTCCCGCATGTGCGGGACGGCGACGGCGCTTTGGATTGCGACAGCGGCTCATGTGCGTGAACGCGTTGGCGAGCGTGAGCCAAAGCGGGGTCGCCGCTTCGCTCTGCCCCCGCACTCCAAAGGGCCTCGCCACGGCCCGTACGCCGCAAGCCGAGTTCCTCCCGATGGCGCCCTGTGCAGAGAGCCTACGCAACTTCATGTTTCTCATCACGGTTACCAAAGAGTGAGGGACTAAAGACGGGACTC
>JAJRTI010000766.1 GCA_024278415.1 Planctomycetota bacterium
GCCCGCCCTGTAGGGCGGGCGGATGGGGGGGGGGAGTTCAATAGGACTGCCCTGGCCCCAGGGTAGCGGCCTGCGGCCGCAACCCTGGGCTAGAAGCCGGAAGCCCGTTGGGCTTCCAAACAGCGTTGCGTCAAGCGGAAATGCTGTCCATCGAACTCGAACACGTTCATGGGGCCAACGGCTGTTGCAATCGGCTGAAATGTTACTCTATGCACTTTCTCGGCCGCGCGCTTGCGCACCGCCCGACGGGCAGAGCGCGCGGCAGCGGCCAAGCGCGGATTCGAGTTGGCTCGTGAACGGGCCGCTGCCTTCGGCCGGGCCCGCAAGTGGATCATGTCCAGCCTAGCCAGATACTCCGGACTTGCCCCCGACGTTCGCATCGATCCACGAGAGGTACGCGTCGAGGCCGGCCTCGATGGGCACCGCGATAATCTCGGGCACGTCGTAGCTGTGCGCCTCCTTGGCCGTGCGGATCACGTCTGGAAGCAGATCGCGGCGCGTCTTGGCGAACATCATGGCCTCGGCCTCGTCGTGCACCTTGCCTTGCCATCTGTAGATGGAGCGGATCTGCGGCACAATGTTGCAGCAGGCCACGAGCCGGGCATCGACCAGCGCACGGCCCACGGCTGCGGCCTCGTCGGCGGAGCTGGCGGTCATCATCACAACTACATAGGGACTCATAATCGTGGGATCCTGTCGCGGTTAGATACCTTTGATGCTTCTTGCGAACGCCCTAGCGTCGCTGCGCGGCCAGCCCATAGCGCGGCCATAGAGGATCGCGAAGCGAGCGCGGTCGCGGCTTGATAGCACACCCTGCCATGCCTTCGCCCATCGCCGGAGGTCGCGCCGCCCGGTGCGGCGGTTCGTTTTCCTGCACCATGTTACGGCTTCGGCGCGCCACAGCCACAATTCGGGTTCCGTCGCATGCGCCCCACGAACCAGCAGGCTGTCGGGGCACAGACCGGGGCCTCGGAAGCCGGAAGTGTGGAACTGCGCGGCAAGCGCGGCGAGCGCCTCAAGGAGCCGCCTGCGCGAGTTCGGCGGCAAATCGTCGTGCGCGAGGACTTCGCTGAGGGGGGGGGCGCCGGGCACGTCCGCGGCGATGTAGCATGCTTCGCGCGCGAATCCCCACTTGCGGCGTTCCGCAACAATGAGCGGCGCGGGCGCGGGGAGGCCGGCCGCGATCAAGCGATGGGTGGCTGCCCACTCGGCTCGCGCGCGGGAGCGCGAGGCCGGGCCCGTGCAGCCGCGACGCAGGGCGAGGCCGATGTAGTGTTTGACCAAGACCGTCGCATTGCCAATCTCGGCGCGCACGGGAACGCGGCCGGCCTTGCTGCGCGCGGAATCGCCCAAAAGCTGTGATCCGACTTGCCCGAAAAGCGAGTCGGGCCGGGCCACGCGTGTGCAGAGGTCGTGTCGCGCGCCGGCGTTGGACGCAAGGCCGGTGAACGGGCCGGACTTGAAGCGCCAGCCGCCGGCAATGGGCCACATGCGATAGGGGGGGCGGCCGCTTCCGCGCGCGTCTGCGATGAACCCGCGCAGCTCAGTGCGAATGGCCGGCGGATCGGCTTCGCCGGCGAGCATATCGACCGCGGCGTCCAGCACGGTCTCGACGCGCACCGACCGCATGCATGCCGCGCCTGGGCATTGCCGGCGCGAGCAAGGGCTGCACGGCAACGAGGGGCGCACGATGGTGTATCGGTCCCCGGCCGGCGCATAGAGGCCGACGTCTTTGGGGCCGTAGATGCCCACGACCGGCGCACCGACAATGGCCGCCAGGTGGAGCGGCCCAGTGTCCGCGGCGATAACAAGTGATGACTCGCGGAACAGCGCAGCCATCTTGGCCAGCGATGGCGCGCCCGAAAGTGCGGCCGCGGGCGCGCGCATCGCAGAGACAATGTCATCGATCGTTCCCTGCTCGCCCGGGCCCCACGTGAGCACGACTACGCAGTCGTAGTCTTGGGCCAGACGGTCGGCGAGAAGCGCGTACTTCTCCGTTGGCCAGCGCTTGAACGCGGCAAAGCCGCTCGCGCCGGGGTGCATCGCAACAATGGGCTTGCCGGGCGCGGCGTGTTGCTGAAGGAAGCTGTGAATCTCCTCCTCGGCCGCATGGGGAATGCACACCCGGGGGAGCTGGCATTTGGCATCGATGTTGAAATGACGCAGGAGCGCGAGGTGCCGGTCGGGCCGGCGGACGCGTGACCCGCTGGGCGCGTAGTGGTGTTGGGTGAAGTGGAAATTGCCCTCGCGGCAGAAGCCCTCCGCATAGCCCACGCGCTCGCGTGCCCCAGCAAGCCATGCGAGAGCCGCGCTCTTGAGATTGCCTTGGAAGTCGAGCGAGACGTCGAACCGCCGGCCGCGCAACTTCCTTGCGAATGCTCCAAATTCGAAGAGCGCCTTGGGGGCTGTGCACGGATTGCGCAGCGCGCTCTGCCAGCGCCGGCGCGGGAAGACGATTTTCTCGTCCACCTCGGGAAAGAGGTCGACCACGTCGCTGGCCTTGTCCTCCACGAGCCAAGCGATGTGCGCGTCGGGGAGGTGGCCGCGCAGCGCGGCCAGTGCGGGCGCGACGTTGGCGACATCGCCGATCGCGCCGAGGCGGATGATAAGGATCTTAGGCTGTCGTGTGGAGGCCACGATGGGTTTGCGCGGGGTCGCTTTGTGGGGCAGAATGGTGGCGCCCGGAGTATAAGGTGGGCCGGACGCAGAGTCAACGCCCGCCGCATCGCCGCATTTGTGGGTAGCCCATGGCCCGAACACAAGTCATCAGCGCCTCGCGCACGAAGGACCTTGTGCGCATCTCGCCGCGCGCGTTGGCGGATGTGCTCGCGGGCCGGCGGCCGTGCCGGTTTGGCCGCGGCGGCAAGCCGTTCGTGCTGGACTTGGCGCTCGTGCACACGCTCGTGCTGTGGACGAAGGATCCGCGGCCGATGGTGAGCCACGAAGGCCTCCGCATCGCTCTACAGCAGTTTGTCCATGGCGGCGGCCAAGTTTATCTGCAACTCACGGCGACGGGGTTTGCCGGCACGTTTGTGGAGTGGACCGTTCCTGGAATCGCCGAGTTGCGCGCCGGTCTTGCGCGCGTGTTGGACGCCGGGCTCGTGGCGCCGGGTGCGGTAAAGATGCGTTACGATCCGCTGCTGCGCGTGCGCGCGGGCGAAGTCGTGGTGAGCAACATGCGCCAGCCAGTGTTCGAGGCCGTGCTGGACGCGTTCGCACCGCTGGGCGTGGAGGACGTGGTGACGTCGTACGTGGATGCCTCGCGCTATCCCAAGGTGCGGCGCCGCTTCGAGGAGCAGTTGGGTGTCGCGCTGGACGACGTGCCCGAGGAGGAGGTCCGGGCGTGCGTGGCGTGGATGGCGCAAGCTTGCCGCGAGCGGGGGATGCGGTTCGACACCTGCGCGGCGCCGAAGATGCCGTTCGGCCGCGAGGGCTGTATTGCCGGCAGCCGTTTCAACGCTCTCATGCGTGGGCGGCATGGCGGAGACGCGCCCTGCTGCTCGGAGCAGATGCACAACGACGTGGCACCGAAGGGCCAGCGGGTGGATTGCCGGTGCACGTACTCACGCGACATCGGGTACTCGGCCGGGTTCAAGACGTGCTACACACAGGGCACGGGGTGTGTGTACTGCTACAGCCACCACGAGGCTCTGGGCGGGAAGCTACTGCCGGCATTGCGGGATGAAGTCGCGGCGCTGCGGAGCGACACGGAGGCGTTCCTGCGGCAGCCGGGGAAGGAGCCCTACCGGCTGCTGTCCACACGCGGCCATCCCGAGCCCTTCGTCTTTGCTCAGGACAGGCTACGCGAGGGATCGCGCCGCGAGTCGCCCTGAATCGGTTGCGATGTTGGGCACGCGTGGGAGGGACGTGTGCCTACGGGGGGCAGTCCGCACAGATGGGGCGGAAGAGCGTCGTGCTGAGGTACCGGTCGCCTCTATCGGGGAGGATGGTGACGATGACGCCTGACTCCATCTGCTTGGCCACCTTCAACGCGCCGGCGACTGCCGCGCCGCTGGACATGCCGACAAAGAGGCCTTCTTGCTTTGCCAGCACGCGCGTCGTCTCGAACGCGTCATCATCCTCGATGGTGATCTTGTCCGAAAGCATGGATGGATCGTAGATCTCCGGCACGATCGCATCTTGCATGTTCTTGAGCCCCTGAATCTTGTGGCCGACAGTCGGCTCCACTCCGACGACTTGCGCGCTGGGCTTCTTCTCCTTGAGGAACCGGCTCACCCCCATAAGCGTGCCGCTGGTGCCCATGCCCGCGACGAACACGTCGACCTCCCCGTGCGTCTGTTCGTAGATCTCCGGGCCGGTCGTCTCGTAGTGCGCGAGCACGTTGGCCTCATTGGCAAACTGGTTGGGCATAAAGTATTTGTCTTGCTCTTCCTCCAAGACGCGGTGCGCGGCCATGATCGCTCCGTCGGTGCTATGGCAAGCTTCGGTGAGCACGACCTCCGCGCCGTGCGCCTCGAGCACGCGCTGGCGCTCCACGCTGACGCAAGCCGGCATGTAGAGCTTGACGCGATAGCCTTTCGCCGCGCCGATCATGGCGATAGCGATGCCCGTGTTGCCGGAGGTGGGTTCGAGGATGATCTTGTCGTGGGTGAGTTCCCCCCTCTGCTCGGCTTTCTGGATCATATAGTGGGCCGGCCGATCTTTGATCGAGCCGCCGGGGTTGGCGCCTTCGAGCTTGGCGAAGATACGGACCTTGGAGCTGCCGTTGAGGTTCGTCAGCTCAACAAGCGGCGTGTTGCCGATCACGGATAAGACGCTCATGCGGGGATCCTTGAGTTGAGGGCGGGGAGTTTGGAGCGGCGAGCTATTGCGGGGGTCAACTCGAATAGTACGCCGCGTTTTCGTCGACATAGCCGTGGGTCAGGTCGCAGCCGTAAGCGGTGGCTTCGGCCTTGCCGCGGCCCACGCGGCAGTCGATCAGGATTTCGTTCTCGGCCAGCTTCGCGCGGGCCTTGGCCTCGTCGAAGTGGGTGCGCTGGCCGTTGCGGAACACGACCATGCCCCCGATCCGCACGACGACCTTGGCCGGGTCGAGCGGGATGTCGGTGCATTTGCCGAGCGCGGCGATGACCCGCCCGGTGTTGGGGTCGGCGCCGAAGGCCATGGTCTTGACGAGCGGCGAGTTCACGACCGACTTGGCCAATCGTTTCGCCTCAGCCTTGTTCCTGGCGCCGGAGACGCGCGTCACGAGCAGCTTGGTCGCGCCCTCGCCGTCCGCAGCGAGCATTCGCGTGAGCGTGAGCAGGCACTCGTGCAGCGCGGCCTCGAACGCCTTGGCGGCGACGCGGCCAGCCAGGCCATTGGCGAGGATCGCAACCGTGTCGCTTGTGCTCGTGTCGGTGTCGACGCTGAGCATGTTGAGCGTGTCGTCGACTGTGGCCTGGAGCATGCGGCGAAGCTGCGCGGCGGTGAGTTTGGCGTCGGTGAGCAAGTAGCAGAGCATGGTCGCCATGTTGGGCTCGATCATGCCCGCGCCCTTGGCGATGCCGGTGAGCGTGGCATCGCCGACCTTGAGGCACACGCACTTGGGGTGCGTGTCCGTGGTCATGATGCCTTCGGCCGCGAGCATCGGGTCGTCGCCCAACTCGGCCGCGATGCCCTTGAGCCCGCGCGCAATCTTGCCGATGGGCAGTTGCTTGCCAATGACGCCCGTCGACGAGGCGAGCACATCCTCAGGCGCGATGCCAAGCTCCTTCGCGGCCAGCGCGCACATCTTGCGTGCGTTGGCGACGCCCTTGGCCCCAGTCGCGACGTTGGACACCTTGCTGTTCGCTACGATCGCCTGGAGCCGGCCGTTGGCCGCGTGTTCACGGCCGACAATAATCGGCGCGCCGGGGAAGCGGTTCTGGGTGAACATGGCCGCGGCCGCGGCCGGCACGTCGGACGCGATGACAGCTAAGTCCTTGCCTTCCTTCTTCAGGCCGACGAGTTTGCCAGTGCATTTGAAACCGAGAGGCAGGATGGGGGGAGAGATCGGCATGGGGGGAGGGGGGAATGGTTGATGGTTGATGGTTGATGCAGTGAGGCAGTGAGGCAGTGACCAGTGACCAGTGACCAGTGACCAGTGACCAATGACCAATGACCAATGACCAATGACCAGTGACCAATGACCAATGACCAATGACCAATGACCAATGACCAATGACCAATGACTACCGGTCCTTGTCCACGTACCAGCAGTGGTCGCACTCGTCGTCGCCGTCCATGAGGACCTTGGTGCGCGAGAAGGCGAGGTTGGGGTTGTAGGAGCGAATGGCCGCGTCGTCGCCGTCGCACATGAAGTGGCCGATGTCCGCGGCGTCCAGCTCGCGGAAAATCTCGGCCCACATGCAGCGGGTGTACGAATACTGCTTGCGGTCGGGCTCGTCGATGACGCGCTGCCAGCGGTGCGAGCCTGTGCAGCCTCGGTCCATGCGGTCGCAGAACGTGGCGAGGTCGTCCTCTGGCGCTCCGAGTTGGTCCGCAGGCCGGGGCCTGACCTTGGGCGCGAACTGGGCGAGCACCTCGTCGGCCTCGTCGCCAAAGCGCTCCTGGAACGCACGAATGACACGCACCAGCCGGCCGGCCATACCGCGGGCCTTGCGCTTGATGGTCTCCTCGATGATGCGTTCGCTCTCGTCACCGATGGGGTCCGGCAAGATGCACTTCATGGAGCCGTCCATAAGGGCCTCGGTGTAAGTGGGTAGGTTACGATCAGCCTAGCGAATGGAATGCTGGCCACAAGCGGCCGCGGTCGCCGTTCGTAGTGCGACCCGTCAGGGTCGCCTGATGGACGGCACTACGAACGAACGGCACTCAATCGTCTCAGAAACACTAGCCGAGTTTGCGGAATGCAACAACAAAGCGGGCTTCGCCCGCAACCCAAGGCTTCTGGCTGTCATGGATCAGAGGCAAGACGTGGCGTGTGGTGGGCAGCTTCGCTGTTCCGTATCGCGTATTGCGTATTCGGATCGCGATTCGAGATACGGAATACGCAATACGGAATACCCTGCCAAGAGTGCGCGCACACCACGCAACATCTTGTTTTCCATACCAGTTCCGGATGGCTAAGGCACTAAGGCTGGGCGGAAGCCGGCTTGGTCGGGGTGCGCAGCA